>JBEVXT010000604.1:0-3513 GCA_040505955.1 Sedimenticola sp.
CCTTCCTATCCCTCTTTAGCTGCTTTTGTAGACATTGGAACGGTGAGCAACTTTTACAACCAACACGATGAGTTCCTCATCCTGAATTCCATAAATTATCCGGTATATTCCCTGTCTTACTCTGTAGCGATCTTGACCTGAAAGCTTTAAACAACCGTCAGCTCTTGGATTCACAGACAAGCAATCTATTCGCTCAAGAATTCTTTTTATATCTTTATTTGGAATGCTGCGTAGATCTTTTGCTACAGATTTCTTAAATGAGATTCTATAACTTTCCATGGGTCTTTAGATCTTTTAGTAATTCCTCATAGCTCATGTTGGGCTCATTTGCGCGTTCTTCAAAGGCGCTTAGATCTTCTTCATCTTCTCGTAGTGCGAGTCTGACAGCCTCGTTTACAACCTCTGAAACAGACAGGTGCGAATTTGCTGCCTTTATACGCAGAGCATGATGAATCTCCGGTTCAAAGTAAACAGTTGATCTTTTTGATAAATCACTCATATCAAGTACCTCCTGACAATAAGTGTAGCACCATAACGCTATAACGTCATAATGTTTTTTGCAGCTAACGTTTTGGGTAACATGCCGCTTACATGACTTGCCGCGTTAGCGCCGCCTAATTTCCAGCGGTCAGGTTTAACCGTTAAGCTTTAGTTTCTTCAGCATAGCCATTGAACAACCAATAAACCGTAATTGGGTTAACAATAATTGCCAGTACGATAGCGGTCAGATTAGCCTGGTTCACTACCATAAAATGCCTGAGGCTAAGCCCGCTGAAATATACTGGATACGATGCACCGACAACCACCAGTTGCCACCAAGCTAAGACTTTGCGCTCAAAGACCCAAGCCCGCACCAACTCAATAAAACCAGAAACAGTAGCAGCAACGACTAAACCCAATAGCGCGAATGAGTACATAACTCGCGGATCCATATCTGGATAGTCTGGTCCTGATGCCCAGTATTCTAGGCGCGCATAAACATCAATATATGTAATTACATACAGCACAAAAGCAGCACCGAGGGAAAGCAGAAATAGGGCTTCAACTGATTTCCAGAGTGACTTCATTTTCTAGCCTAACGCTTATACTCATGGGCAGCCAAAACTACGCGGCTTTAGTGCAATAATGGAGCGAAGAGGAATGCACAAAAGCCGCGTAGTTTTGGCTGTCCGATGGAGTATTTATGCATGGGGTGACTGGGTAGAAGTCAGCAGAGGGCATAGTAGTGGATTCTTAACAGATGAAGCGAAGGCCTGAAGCCAAAAGAGAAAATTTCGCATCATGCTCTATTCTCAGTTTGAGCCGACCGGCTCTCGTAAGAGGTGATAGGCGCGTTGGTGAGTACGTTATTTTCAAGGTTAATCAAGTTTCTGTACCTTGGTTAGCTTGTCCGACTACGGTTCGACACTTTTGGTAACCGCCATGGTACGAACCCGTATGCATGGTGGTGTGGGAGGGAGGGGGATCAAAACCCCCTTCCTATCCCTCTTATGCGCAATCTATAGTTGTGGAAGCAACTTATCTACCATTGCATCTATTTTATTCTCTACGCGGCCATGCTTCTCAGGGCTAGCGTATGGCGCCTTATAGCTTGCCTTGCCGAGCAATTCATTTTTATTGAAAACGTTAAGTTCTGCCGTTTTCAAATATACCCCCCAATGAAACCCATAAGTTGCAGCGTAAGTCGACGTGATTATACAACCATTTTTTTCACTTTCATCGATTAATCTTGATTTGTATCCATTTTCATTTATCTGCCTAATATACGCATCGGTGAAATCTTTTTTAACACTAACATTATTGATAACACAGATTTCGTTACCATCAATATTTTTGGCTGAAGTTACATCTAAAGATGTGCATCCGGAAAGAATCACGACTAAACTTACTAATATTAAATACTTCATCTAAATTCCCTATATTTATTGCATAACGCCTGGGCTCAGGGGCGCACAGCGAAGCGGAGCGTCTCTTGGAGCCCATTGTGTGTACCCGGCAAGGGCATGATTTTATGGGGTGTAAGTCCCCTGTACGATATCTGGGAGGTTATCATATTGACACCTTTAAAAGTACTAGCTGACGGCAAGGTGTGCTCTGGCGACAGACATGCTGAAAGAAGCCCGAGTGCAAACCTGCGAGCCAACGAACAGAAACTGTATATAAGGCCGAACCCCAGGGCGAGTCAGCACAACATGACGAAGCCCAGCCAGATCTCTGGGGGATGGTAAATGCAAGTGGTTGCCTACAGGGACAGGTAAGGGGCGTGAGCAGGACGCGGAAGCCTTGTGCAGGGAAAGATCATGTTCTTACCCGGTGAGATCTGCCCAGCTTTGCGCTCACCGTTAGTAATGCATGGGGTGACTGGACAGAAGTCAGCAGAGGGCATAGTAGTGGATTCTTAACAGATGAAGCGAAGGCCTGAAGCCAAAAGCGAAAATTTCGCATCATGCTCTATTCTCAGTCTGAGCCGACTGGCTCTCGTAAGAGGTGATTGGCGCGTTGGTGAGTACGTTATTTTCAATATTAATCAAGTTTCTGTACCTTGGTTAGCTTGTCCGACTACGGTTCGACACTTTTGGTAACCGCCAGGTTGGCTGGATCAACCGCTTTTTGTTTTTTCATCCGGATTCCCTTCCTGAACACGGGTTTGAACAAGATGCTGCTTCCTTTTTAGATCATCTTCCAGGTGAACGCAAGGTTTCTGGTGCTACCCAAGCACAGGTACTGAATGCAGTGGTCTTCTTTTTTGTACGGGTTCTCGAACTGCCTCTGGGTGAGATCGGCTCTTTCAAGCGTCCCAAGTAAATCGATTAGGACAGTCTTGATTGATCATAATCACAGATCCGCTTTGTTGTGCTGACAGCAGTCCAGTAGAGTGGGCAACTCGACGACTCTTCTTAGTCATGAGTGTCATTAGGGCGTTTTGGCTGCATTGCGACCTTATGTGGAGCGCTACATAAAGTCACTTATGCGGAATGCTCGATTATGTGGAATTGAAGCTGTGGATACGCGCCAACCGGTGGTTTTTTAAGGGCTGGCGCGTATCAAGTACTCTACATAATCATAATGTCTTGAGGAAGACGATCAGCGAGTCTGGCGCCCGATAACGCTGGATTTTGGTATCGGGTTCATGCAGCTTGGCCAAAGCTCCTTCATTGCCAGACCGCGCATATCGCGAAAATATCCGTTATAGCAGTTCCTCTACAATGAGATGTGGCGATTTAAATGTCTGCACAAGTGGCGCGGCATGATCTAGCTCGGTGTAATTCATAATGGTCTCCTGAAGTGAACAACCAATTCAGGCGACCACAAATATTATGTTGAGTTCTTTGTTATCTCAGTTGCTGCAATACCCTGAACTACAATGCAAATAGCGACATGCTGCCATCAGCACTACACATAATCGAGCATTCCGCATAAGCGACCAAAGCGGACTAAACTGATTGCAATAACACAGTAAAATGCAGCGCTTTTTGACCAGAATAAAATCTTAATTAGAGTCAATTGAATCAG
>JBEVXT010000605.1:0-3554 GCA_040505955.1 Sedimenticola sp.
GAGATGCTTAGGCTCAACAAGGTAAGATTTAAGTAAGAACGCTAGCTGATATGGCTTTAGCTGTCAATGCCAATAGAATTATAGAGGCCAGCATCGAGTTAATCCGGGAGATCACAAGAACGAGAAAACCAGGACACCCATCACTAAAGCAACTTCAACCACCGACTCAGTAAATAATTAAAGTAATAATAGAGACCATACTCAAATTTATCTCTGTTTTTTAGACTAATGTTGGAATGTTAGGACTAACCCCAAATCCTCAAATTCTGCAAATCCTCGGAATATCCGGCCAATGATCTGACTTGTGAGTGATTTGTGATATTTCCGTGATGCATCAAATCTTGTCGTGACCTATCTTTTCCCCTTGTCTTTGTTATACATGAGGTGTGTCACATGATGATCATGACGAAATGCTCCAGGGTCTGCCGCCCGGTTTGGGCTCTGACAGTCACGCTCTTTTTCTCACTGGCAATTGTTTTCACGGCCGGTGCCGGTACACCGCGCCATTTCAGCAGTGGCGATAAACAGGTAAACCTTGTTGAACTCTTTACTTCCCAGGGCTGTAGCAGCTGCCCTCCCGCCGAACTCTGGCTTGGCTCACTGAAAGAGGATCCCCGGCTGTGGAAGGAGATAGTTCCCATCGCTTTTCATGTGGACTATTGGGACTACATTGGATGGAAGGATATCTATGCAAAGTCAGAGAACTCGTCACGGCAAAGACGCTACCGTGATGAGAAGAGCATTGGCTCTGTTTATACCCCGGGTTTTGTGGTCAACGGCCGGGAGTGGCGGGGCTGGTTCCGCAACCGGGAACTCTCCCTCTCCAAAGCTGGGGCAGGGCGGCTGCAGGCGGTATTAAACGACGGACAGTTGCAGGCGACCTATAGCGCTACGGAGGAAGCTGAGGCCGATCTTACACTGCATGTTGCACTGCTTGGTGTTGGGCTTCAGGTGGAAGTAACACGAGGTGAAAATTCAGGCCGGAGACTACCACAAGATTTTATTGTGCTTGAACACCTGACGGCTCACTCATCCAATGGCAGTTGGTCAGTCACTCTGCCTGCTGTGGATTTGACCGGTGACAGCCGCCCCGCCATCGCCTTATGGGTGAGTGATGGAAAATACCAGAAGCCTCTTCAGGCTGTTGGCGGGTGGCTTGATCGGAACGGTTAGCACCATCTGGTGCGGTTGATTTTATCCTCTTCTCTCCCTAAGCTTCGATGTGGCGTCCTCTCCATATCCATTCACAGGGAAAGAGTTTTATGCATACAAGGCAATTAGGGCCTTTTAAGGTATCCGCAATCGGACTCGGTTGCATGAATATGTCCATGGGCTATGGCCCGGCGGATGATGATGAGGTATCTGCAAGGCTGCTTAATGAGGCGTTGGATGCCGGTTACTCTTTTCTCGATACGGCGACTATCTATGGCATGGGTCATAACGAGACGCTGATCGGCCGTACCCTCAGGGGGCGGCGTAACGAGTTCACCCTGGCCAGTAAATGCGGCATTCTCAAGAATGAGCGTGGCGAGACCGAGAGTAATGGCAGGCCGGAGGTGCTCAAGCGTACCTGTGAAGAGAGCCTGCGACGGCTTCAGACCGAAGTGATCGACCTCTACTATCTCCATCGTGTCGATCCTGATGTCCCCGTGGAGGAGAGCGTTGGTCAGCTCTCCGATCTGGTAGCGGAGGGGAAGATTCAAACCATCGGGCTCTCCGAGGTCTCCAGCGAGACCCTGCGGCGTGCCCATGCGGTTCACCCGATCACTGCACTGCAGTCGGAGTACTCCCTCTGGAGCCGCACCCCCGAGCGCAAGGTGCTGGCAACCTGCCGGGAACTGGGGGTGGCCTTTGTCCCCTTTTCACCCCTGGCCCGGGGATTCCTGGCGGATAACAGCCGCGACCTGAGTACGCTGGCCGAGGACGATCTCCGCGCCACCATCGCCAGGCCCCGATTCGAAGTGGAGAATTACCGCAAAAATATCAGACTGCTTACACCGTTTCGGGAGATCGCCGAGGCCCAGGGCTGCACCGTGGCCCAGCTGGCGCTCGCCTGGATCCTGGCCAGGGATGAACAATCATTGATCCCCATACCCGGAACCAAGCATATCGACTACATGCATGAGAATGCCGGGGCGGGGGATATTGTGCTTGATGAGAGCGTTGTCGAGGCCCTTGATCAACTGATCAACGAGGAGACTGTGGCCGGTACCCGCTACACAGCGGCACTGATGGCCTCGACCGATTCTGAACGGGACTGATTGCATCTGGAGTGTTCACTAAACAATCGCCTTCTGGATTATTGTTGTAGAGCGACTTTAGATTATTATGTGCAGCCACTAAGCTAAATTACTCGTAACTATTCAGCACGGTAATCCGGAACTCAAGCGTAGGAGCGAACTTGTTCGCGAAGAGCACGTTTTGTAGTCCATCGCGAACAAGTTCGCTCCTACAACACCTCTGTTCCACTATAACTGAGGTTTTCAGGGTTTTGGTACAAAGCCTGTTTAGGGATAAAAAGGCACAAAATGTGAGTTTATGTGTGCAAATGATTATTTTTTTGTAACTATTCAGTACCCCACTAAGAGGGGTCTTTTCACCAGGGGTCGGAGTCGATTGCCCACATGGATGTGGGTAAGAAGCGTGAGCTGGGAGCGGAAGCATTGCGTTGAAGATGTTAGGGGAATTTACAGTTTTTTGCCGCAATCGACTCCGACCCCGAACTATATTGGCAGCAGCTGACATGTTGGCATCGGCGTTCGCCATCGACCTGCCACAGCCCGTTGACCGCTTACTTGAGATGCTGGCGGGGGCTGCGGCACCGGTGGCCCTGGTGGCCCTGGGCGCCTCTCTTTCGCTCGGGGTATTGAGAAAAACTAAGGCCGAAATGGTAACGATTTCCTGGTTGAAACTGATCGTCCATCCGACACTGGTGGCGGTTATGTTTCTCCTCTGGCCGGGGCAGGAGAAGGTGTGGATTCAGGCCGCCATCCTCTGCGCCTGCCTGCCGATTGCCGCCAACGTATTCGTCCTCTCCGACCACTACGGCGCCTATCAATCGAAAAGCGCCACCGCCATCATGGCCAGCACCGTGCTGGCTACGCTCACTGTCCCCGTTATCCTCTATGCGCTCTTTCTCAGTTTCAACTGATTAGTTATGATGTGCAGTGCCAGTCTAAAAACAGCACATCTTTGGACGCAGAGATAGATAATTGAAAAGGTAACTACTCAGATGATTGATGCGGTTCGCAAGCTCACCACATCCTACATGCAAGCATAGGCAGAGAAATGATTGTAGGATGTGGTGAGGTACGAACCGCATCATTCGAATAGCAATTAATCATCCTGTGTATCGGATGAAAGATGAGGGATAGGTAGATGAATGAGCATGAAAAAATCAACTATATTGAGTTTCCTGCGAAAGATATAGAGATAGCAAAAACCTTTTTTACAACAGTATTCAGCTGGTCATTTGTTGATTACGGCCCTGAATATACAGCGTTCTCGGATGAGGGTATTAATGGCGGTTTTTATAGAGCCGATCTCTCTTCTTC
>JBEVXT010000606.1:0-7011 GCA_040505955.1 Sedimenticola sp.
ACCAAGAGCATGATCTGACGCTTTGCATTTGTAGGAGCGAACTTGTTCGCGATGGACTCCGAAACGTGCTCTTCGCGAACAAGTTCGCTCCTACACCCGACTTCAGGACTGTTTTATAGAGCCAGTTTCAAATATTTGCGTTCATACGCGTTTATTTGCGGCCAATAGTGACTGATCTTCTTCTGTCATTGGCTGAACCTCAGGGGGAATCAGGTATCGTTTTCACCACTCTTGCCCCGTTATCCTTTGAGTTAGAAATCTTTTAGAGTGGCGCCACTGAATTAACCCATGGATCACCAAGGTAGCAATAACCACAGACCCGCCTTCCAGTGCGGCGCTGCCGGGTGCTTCATTCAGAAACAGCCAGACCAACAACGGCCCGCATGCCGTTTCAAGCAGCATTAACATTCCCACTTCGGCCGCAGGAATGCGGGTAGGGCCCAGAGTTATCAGAACAAAAGCTACAGGAATAACCAACACACAAAGCAGTAGCATCCAACCCCAGTCACTCCCCGACAGCTCTGTTGGTGAGCCACTGACAAGACTGATAAGACTTACAATAATACCGGCACTGATCAGTGCCGAAGACATATCCCGGTGTTTCACTGCCCGGTCATTGACAAACTTTGCCGACAGAACAATTGCGCAGCCAAGGGCCATCAGGTCACCAGCCAGATGGGGGCTGGACCAGGAGTCTTTCATTACCCAGCCGATTCCCAACATGCTGATAACAATTGCGACCCAGGTAATTAGGGGGGATTTCTCACCGATAAACAGATGCGCGATCAGTGCTGCAAACAGCGGCTGAGCGCTGATAATAACCAGCACATTAGCAACGGAGGTCTGTTTGATGGCACTGACAAACAGAATTGAACTCAGCGCAAACAGCAGAGCTGAGCGGATAAACGGCCAGTCTTTACTAAATATGGGTAGGTGAGGGTTACGGTAGCGGCACCACAAGGCAACCATCAGGCTAAGCAACAATCCCCGCCAAAACAGCAAGCTGAAAGAGTGAACTTCTATTAGTCGGATCAGCAGGGCATCAAAGCTAAGCACCAGCACACCCAGTACGGTTAGCATAAAGCCCTTCAGGTATTCGGTTTCCATCAACTCTCCAGATACGGTGAGACCACCTTCACATGGGCAACAATACCCTAAACTGTCGGTGACAGGCATCCTCCGGTTCCGATTGTTACCCGCCCATGCGCTTCCCTAAATATTTGGTAGCTCACGGACAGCAACTGAATGTTAGTTGCAAATTGCCAGCAGGCATTTATACTAAGTGCAACTGAAATGGAGTTGCGCATGGGTAAGCGGGATAAGCTGATAGCCAAATTATTGAGTGTCCCATCCGACATTACCTGGCAGGAGTTGGTGGTGGTTCTAAAGGCATTGGGCTATCGAGAAGTGCAGGGTGGCGGTTCTCGGGTGAAGTTTGACAGCGGTCGGCCAGAGCACATGATTAATCTGCACAAGCCGCATCCTGGCAATATTGTGAAGCGTTATGCCCTCAGACAGTTGATAGAGAAACTGAAGCAGGCTGAATTGATATGAAATTGATGCAATATAAAGGGTTCTATGGCTCGATAGAGGCGAGTGTGGAAGATGGTTGCCTCTATGGGAAGCTGGAGTTTATTGATCCGCTGGTGAACTATGAGGGCGATACCGTCCATGCACTGGAGACGGCATTCCATGAAGCGGTGAATGACTATATACAAACTTGCCAAACGCTGAATGTTGAGCCGCAGAAGCCCTATCGTGGTAGCTTCAACGTGCGTATTGGGCGGGGGCTACACCGGGCAGCAGTTATTGCCGCCAAACAGCGGAATATGAATCTGAATGAACTGGTGACACAGGCGATCAAGCGGGAGTTGGGTTAAGACCCGTAATGAACGCTCCATTGTAACTATTCAGCCACAGGTGAGCGTAACCACCCTAATCGGTGTTCCGATACACCCGCTATATGATGGCCCATGCCGTACGGAAGATCGCAAGGACAATTGCCTTTGGAAATGCGTAAAAAGTGAGCCTAGCCCCTGCCGATGACATAAACCGGTGAGGGTACGAGCCGTACCCCGATTCCAGGTATCAACGCTTATTCCCCTGGATGTGTTGTGGTAGCATGGTGTTCAATAACAATAGTGTGCAGAAGGAAATGCGGCACCCATGGAGTACAAGGACAGCAATCGTATCGTAGGTAACTCCCCGCTTCTTGGGCAAGTGCAGGATACTCTGCATCGGCTCCACTCCAGCATTCGCACTGAAATCGCCTATCTTGGCTGGATCAGGCGCTACATCCTATTCCACGGTAAACGTCATCCAGATGAGATGGGTGAAAGAGAGATCGAGGGGTTTCTCAATCATCTTTCTGTCGAGAAGAATGTAGCGGCTTCAATCCAAAACCAGGCGCTCAATGCCCTGGTTTTTCTGTATAAAAAAAGCTGAGTTGTGAATTGGCGCAGGACATGATTATCCGTCACGCAAAGAAACCGGAACGGCTGCCCACCGTATTCGACCAAAACGAGGTGCGTACCATACTGCAGCACACAGACGGCGTGACCGGACTGATCATTCGCCTACTGTACGGAACCGGAATGTGAGTTCTGGAGTGTCTGCGCCTTCGGGTACAGGATATCGATTTCCAGCGCCACGCCATCACGATTCGATCCGGTAAAGGCAACAAAGACCGAATGGCGCTGCTGCCAAAGGATCTGGTTCCGGCAATACGCTATCAGATCACCCTGGCCCTGGCTGTTCACCAAGCCGACCTTGCGGAAGGATACGGTGACGTCTACCTACCCTTTGCACTGGAGCGGAAATACCCAAATGCGGCAAAGGAGACGGGTTGGCAATATATCTTTAACGCTGGCAAACGGGCTACCGACCCTCGCTCCGGGAAGACGCGGCGACACCATCTCCATGACTCCGTAGTCAACAAGGCGCTAAAACGGGCTAAGACAGAATCTGGAATAAGTAAACATGGATCATGCCATACCTTGAGGCATTCCTTTGCGACCCATATGCTGGAAGATGGCTACGACATTCGCACGGTGCAAACCCTACGGGGGGCACAACAAGGATGTCAAAACAACCATGATTGCCGCTCCTATGCTTCCTGCATTCGCGGCACTTGTTTATCCATGAACATCGTATACCCATGTGCTGCAGCAAGGTTCCATGGGGGCGAAGAGCCCATTGGATAAGATGAGTGTACCGTTGGGATTTGGGAAAGGGAGCGCCAAATGATAAGTGAAAAACATCGGCTGCCAGTACGTTTAAATCTTCTACCGAGTGACAAGGGAACAAAGAGATTAGTGAATAAATACGGAGAAAAACTCGCATCTGTTCGCTATCGATATGATGAAGCGCAAGGTATACGATACAAAACGGTTGAGCTTATCGAAGAGGATAGTCCCAGGGAAGTCAGCAAAATAAAATCGAGAAAACCAAAGCCACCGGCTCCAACGGAACGCTTTGGAGTCCGGATAGGGTTCGAAGAAACTGAACTCAGAGATCAGGCGAAGCAGATAGGTGGCATCTGGCGGCCAAAGTACAAACTCTGGGAGCTAAGCTACGCGCAGATAGAGGCGCTGGGGTTGATGGATTGAATCGTATCCAGTAGCTAAAAGCATCTATATGGAGATGCATTTCTGCTGCTGTGGGTGGCGGATGATTATAATGTTAGCCATACCAGATGAAAGCTGGGTGAGTTATAATAAAGTTATGGAAAAAATAGCTATTAATCCGAGCCGTTTAGGGTGGTGCTTAAATGCAGTTCAAATAGATGTCAAATATCTATCTGCTGAGCTTAAGATTGCCAAAAAAACACTTGAGCAAGCTATGGAAAATAAGGAAGTGCTCAGTGTCAATCAGTTAGAAAAAATAGCGGATTATTTTAAGCGCAACTTATTGTTTTTCCTTGAAAGTAATGAGCCTAAAGAGGAGGAAATATATTCCCCTCAATTTCGAACAATCAACAATCAGAAGCCTATCCACTCTCCAAAATTACGAAGTTTTATAGAACAAGCCGAGAAACAAAGACAGATTTATCTGAGTTTATTAGAAGACTTAGGTGAGCCAATGGATAATGCTTGGTATCCTGATGATTTAAACTTAAATGAAGGCATAAAAAGTATAAGCGCAAATATAAGGCAATGGCTTGGGTTAGCTGCTTCTGATGACTTTAACTCTATGCGAGATGCAGTTGAGCAAAAAGGCATCATGGTTATTGTCTCTAATGGATACAATGGAAAATGGCAAATTGATAAAAAAAATCCAGTGCGAGGATTATCTTTATACTATGAAATGCTGCCAATAATAGTCGTAAAAAAACAAGTAAGTTTAGGTGCCCAAACTTTTACCTTGATGCATGAATTAGCTCACCTCTTATTGCATAAAGAAAGCGCGATTGATAATGATGAAGATTTATATAACTATCAAGGTAAAGAAAAAGAAGCAAATGAGTTTGCAGGTAATTTATTAGTCCCTGATGATTTTTTAAATCGAATCGATACTGAGCAGTTATTAGAATTAGAAGTCCAAGAGTATGACGCTTTCCTTGCGGATTATAGGAAGCTATGGAGTGTAAGTAATAGAGCAATATTGGTACGACTTCTAATTAATAAAAGAATATCTCAACATCATTATCAACTCTATGTGAGCCACAAAGAAGAACAACTAAAAATAGAGGAAAGTCGAGTAAGTAATACTGGGCGCAGTATACCAAGAACATACAGGCACAGAGAGCCTATGAATGTTTTTGGAAAACCCTTTGTCTATGCAGTATTTGACTCTTTGCATAATAAAAATATCACTTTAGCTAAGGCAAGCACATATCTAGATAATCTGAAAATTAGCGATGTACGTCAATTGGAGCAATATGTATAGTTTTGATGCTTCATCGATAATTCATGCTTGGGATAATTACCCACCGGATAACCATCATTTTGACTCTCTTTGGGATTGGTTTTCAGTCAATATACAAAATAAAGAATTTGTCATTTCCAAAAAAGCTTTTGAAGAAGTTAGTCATAAAATACCTGAGTGTGCAGAGTGGCTTCAAGGTAATAATATTGAAATTCACAATTTAACACCAGCAAGTATATTAACTGCCAAGAATATAAAAGAATTGCTTGGCATTGTTGAAGAACAATACAAGAAGGGTGTTGGTGAAAATGATTTATTTATTATTGCGATCGCACAAGAAAATGAAGCAACCCTTGTCAGTGAAGAAGTAAGGCAGAGTCCATTGCCTGCTCTTAAGCCAAATTATAAAATTCCAGCAGTTTGTAGTATGGATGAAGTTAGGGTGGCTTGTTGCAATTTCTTAAGTTTACTCAAATAAATGGCGAGATAAGGAGGACACCCATCACTAAAATACCCAGAAAGGCAGGATCCCCATCATCTTTGATGAGCCAATTGGTGGGTGTCCTGACCCTTCATTCGGGGGATCCGGTTGAGTTCTGATCCTATTACAGCACGACCGGCCCAAGGGCTGGTTTTCCTCTATGTAGGGTGCGGCAAATATGCGCGCTTCGGGGGCAGCGCTAACAACCTTACCTCCGAGGTAATCGGAGGGGCGAAATAAAGGTGGCTATGGCCTACTTTTTTTCTTATTGGTTACGCGACGCTGGAGCGTCTAGGGATGCATTCCCACGCTGGAGCGTGGGAACGATGTATCCTCATCGAATTCGGTACCTGTTATCTGTAGCCAGCCTCTTTCTGTGCGCGAATGGCCAGAATAAACACCGTGTCGACTTCAGCGACGAATCGATACAGTGCGACGTAGCCTCTTGATCGCTGTCCAATGATCAGTTCTCGCAAATCATCTGCGGTCGGTCGGCCAATTAATGGGTTGCTTTCGAGGACGGAGATGGCGTTGATGATCTCATCTATACGGGTTGCCGCCCCGGTTACCCCGTGTTCTACCAGGTGATCGATGATCCTGTCGAAATCGTCACCTATCCCTGGAGCCAGTTCGATGATAGCCATTGTGTCAGCGAGCAAGTTTCCGTGGCTTGGGGCGATCGGCAGTTCTGCCTGCTACACGGGCTTGTAGGTAAGTCTTCATCCTGTCCCATGGGATCGTTTCGCCTGATGTCGCGATGTCTGCATAGCGTTTTTCTGCTGTCTCACGGAATTCATTGCGTAGTTCTTCGGCCTCGACACGTTCAGCTACCGCATCGAGGATGAGGGCGTGGGAGGTTGACCCTAAGGTTTCAGCAATACGTGAGAGCCGTTCTTTAAGTTCGGAGGGTAGTCTTATAGTGGTTGTGGACATACCGTTTTCCTGATAGGGAAGCCTGTCTATATTGTAGCGCAATTGTGTCACAAGAAAAATACCAGCAAAAAACACCAGGACACCCAGCGCGCCAAGCTAAAGCTGGCACCAGATTGGAGGTGAAAGTCCTCTGCACAACAAGGGGTAGTGGCCCGCTATGGCCCTGAGTCATGGACTATTGCGTGCAAGGGTAGTGGCTAAGCGTTGACAGGGGAACATGCAGACTCAGTATTGAACTCCGAAATCTTCAGTTGTCAACCGGCACATCCAGGAGATGATGGGTGGAGTATTTTGATGGGTGTCTTTGTTATTTTCCGGAGGAATACAGTCTCACTAACAGGTATAGCTGAATAGTTACTTTTGTTTTTATCCTTAAACCGGCTCTGTAGCAAAATCCTAAAAACCACAGTTCTGGTGGTGTTGTAGGAGCGAACTTGTTCGCGATGGACTACGAAACGTGCTCTTCGCGAACAAGTTTGCTCCTACGTTCCAGATTACCGTGCTGAATAGTTAAATCTATCGTAACTATTCAGGTAGCAGGATTCATTAACGCAGGCATCTCTCCCTGAAATAAGAGCCTGAGCACCTCAGTAGACGATACCCCATTTATCCGCGCTATCTGCATTTCAGACGGAAACCTACCCCTTTGTCACACCGACCCGCACCAGAGGCAACAGTTGTGCATACTTTGTCACCGAGAGTTAGCGACTGAGAGGATTAGATGATGAAAG
>JBEVXT010000607.1:0-2567 GCA_040505955.1 Sedimenticola sp.
CAGCTGCAATCACCTTCGCCATATCGACGACAGCTACTAGATGCTCTCCCCAGACACCTTCCCGTTCAGCGTGTATGAACTGCAAGACTGACTGTATCATTCCAATATACGTCAGCCATAACTGATGAGTCTTATACTCCGATCTTGAATCATTGAACCTAATTGTTAACTGTTTCAGCTCTGTAACACATTCTGTCAACTGAGATACCTTTTCTAGTGACTGTATCGTGTCAACATTCAGTACGTCTCCTAGTTGGCCAATTTTCTCACTTAGTTTCGAGAATGGACTCATGTCAACTTCTTCATTAATGCAATATTCTTCAAATGCGTTCCACCAGAGGAAATACATAGCTTCGTGAAGTCTCATGTGAGCATTTATTCCTTGGTAGTAGCCCTTTCCCGCAAGGATCTTGTTCGCAGTGCCTTCGAGCATTATTCGACTTGATACCAGAATTTCTGCCAACCCTGTACCAGTCATTAACTTTCCTACCGCGCGGAGATAGTTCATTAGAAGATGGAAACCACCTAGGCGCAAAATTAAGTTATCATACTTTTCAGGTGATTCTTTTCTCATGGTATAGCTTATCTCATATATTGCTTGGTCCTGAGTTACGACCGTGTGCTTCAATCCGAGCTTGGCAGACGACTTAATGCATAGTTGTAATGCTTCATTTACGACATCTGGATTAGTTGGTGCTTCTTGCAGAAACGGACAATATCCAATCGCAGTTGAGGCTTTGTTCCCTTGACTAATATATGCATTGAACACTTTCCACCCAGGACAATCAATTTCAACCTCGAGCAATTTGGTGGGACACAGTCGCGCGATAGCCCAGCATGTATTCATGTCAGTTGAATGTTCAGCGTCTTGTTGCAAAAGAAACTCAGCATCCAGTGTGTTCTCAGAATGAACATTTCTGCGAAGTTTTCGTATTGCTGCAGCCGAATGAATACTTTCGGCGGGGACGTTCAGGCTTGTTCGTCTATCTACACGTTTTGGCACAGTAGTCATAGACCCTGTGTGAAGAGTGTTGTCTGATTGTTCGTGTTGATACATTACCATACTTGTTACATGTTTACTTGTACCATCTAACGTGCACTCGGAGAAGTCAAGATTATCAATGGCATATTGTGTAAACAATCCGTGTTCTATGTTTGAAGGAATGAATATATTGTCATCGGCATACTTTTCCGTGACGTCCTGGGCAACTGTAGTCAAGATTCTTTGCAGTTCTGTATAACTTATGCACATACCAAGTCTATTAAGGATTGTAATTACATCCTTACTACGCGTTTTATGGTATACATATACTGCTAGACTGACATGCTGCGGTGTTTTAATGCTCGTTTTCGCAAAAGCGACACTGTGAGATTAAGAACGCGTTCATGCAGCGACATTATTCCTTTATTTTCTGTGTTAGGTGGAAAGTTTACTCGGCCAGTTTCGTTATCAACAGAGTCAAGATCTGTGTCAGGACATAAAATGAAAGCGATCAAATTGTATAAACTGTTCTGAGTTATTTTGCTTGCTTCATCATAATCTATACTAAGATAGTTTGTGTTAGTTTTGTAATCAAGTTTAGCGTTTCTTAAGTCTGTGCTTACTCGCAAAGCTGCATCATACATTACTTTGTCCTGATTTTCACGTTCAGCACTATTGTCATTTACGGACATCACTTCGTCTGTGTCATCAGATGGGAGAGGTATGAAGTTCTCATCCATGTCTTGTTTCAAGTCCATGCACGTTGATATTAGTTTACCAGCAGATAACGATGAAGAACAAACTATGTCAGACGTTTTTCCTGTTTGTGGCCAAAATAGTATTGATTCACCATACCTACTTTGAAGCCGTCGCTTAAGCTTTTCATTGCGGTACATTTTCACATCATCTGGCAGCATTCCTTCAGCTAATAAGTAGTTCGCAAATGTTTCTCTTATCTTTGAAAGATACATTATTTTCCCTGATAAAAGCGGAGATTCAATTTCGCAACACAGTTTATTGAAAGCTATATCATACGCGTCGTATGGGTTTGATTCCTTCAGTGGTCTAGCTTTGTTTTTAAGATTTGTATGACACAGCTTGTGATACCTGGCCTCCAAGGCAAATAGATCGAGCGGCTTATTATTATCACCTTCTATTCTATGTAATATATCTTGATCGTGTGTTATTTTTGCACAATTGTATATGGTTTGTGGTGCTGAATCATACTCTACACGAGTTAATTTTGCATGTTTGTTTTTTCCTGACAGTTTACTTTTCCCACAAAGGACACACATGCTCTTGAAATCGAAATCTGCCGTGGAGTTTCTTGTGGTCATTCCTCCGCACGGGGGTGATGATGGTGATAACTTTCGTTTCCGTGTAAATGTTAAATTTCGTTTACTTGTCCAAGTAGCTCTGCATGTTTTGTGCCATTTTGGAGTTTTCACGAAAAATACATCTTTTGGATTTATGTCGCTTTCTAAACGGTTGGAAACATCGTCATGTCGGCAGCCGATAGCCTCCACTATGCTCCCATAACTCTGTTCCATAATAGTGTATAACAGTTCACCGGACACTTGGCATA
>JBEVXT010000608.1:0-2414 GCA_040505955.1 Sedimenticola sp.
CATTTGGGTAGACACTTACTTTTCGGGTCACCGAGATGAAGCGGGCATATTTCCCGATGCGATAACACATATAACACCGTCATTACTGGTGCGGACATTTTGTAAACAGAAAATAAAGGTCAAATTTTGTTTTTGGACTGAGGAAATATGCCGAAAACGCGCAGAAAACGGGGAGTATCGGTCGCCGCCAGAGTTGCTGTTCCTCGTCAGTCTGGCAGTGTGGAGGCGGCAGCTACTGAAAGAACTCGCCCACAGTCGCCAGAAATCATACGGCTGTCATCGCTGGAGGGCGAATCTGAAGCAGGTGCGTGCGGTAGCGCCGAAATATGGCGCGGGTTGCTGGGCACAAATGCCCCCGTCCAACAATTGGACTTCCAAATCCCCCAATTGCACTGCGTCGATGATGATATTGCCATGCACGTTCCCCCAGAACTATGCACTAAAATCTGGCGTAATGAGTTCGTTAATTTGTCCATGCTCTTGAAAAAAGCAAGCAATATACCATCTGTGCCTCAACAAATAGTCCTATCGGATTCGGGGCAGCTTGAAACCCGTGTTCGTTCTCCAAAGTCAATAACGAATATTAGAGAATGGACCGATGCATTCCTGGTCTTCATGGTTATCTATCTTAAGAAACACGGTGATAAAGTGTTTGAATTGATACAGTACATGTCAGTTATTAGGGAAGCCGAAGCCAGACATAAATCACTGGCTTGGAAGATTTATGATGAGCAATTCAGATTGCGCCAGTCCCAAGATCTGCAGTCGTGGGCTCGTATCAATTCGGACCTATGGTTGCGTACCATGACCTGCTCGGATGTAGGTCAAGTGTTTGCCCATGAACCACGTGCTGCCAAACCGCGGGGCGCCTTCACCGGTGATCAATTTCGGCGTTCAACCGGTGTATGCATTGACTATAATAACCAGGAAGGTTGTCATTTCAGGGCCTGCCGGTACAGGCACATATGTGGAGCGTGCAGAGGCGATCATTCAGTTATGAGATGTCCGAGAGTTTTTGGTAGCCAGTCATATTCCGCCTTGTCTAACGATAAATTGCAGAGTCCGCAGTCTCCAGCGGCTTCAAGCTCATTTTTTCATACCAATCAATATTCAGACAGGTTCCCAGGCCGCAGTAGATCCTCTTTTCGAGGCTCCAGGGGCAGAACACGTCGTCCCTATTAATGTTCTTGATTTCAGGGACGCAACTCCAGGGATTGTAACAGATACTGGTATTCAGGAAGATAGTCGGTTTGTATTGGGTTATTCACCAGTCAAGGTTACTGAACTTCAGACCGCCTTGTCTAATTATCCAAATCAGAAAGAGGCACAGGAGTTGCTTGATGGTTTCACATATGGTTTTCATCTTGAATATGAGGGTCCCCGACACAGCTATCAGGCAGTAAACCTCAAGTCTGCAAATGAAAACCCAGCTATTGTCAGGCACAAAATAATCACAGAAATTCAAGCCGGTCGGGTTGCAGGCCCCTTTAGTGCAACACCATTTGTTAACTTTCGCATTAGCCCACTGGGTTTAGTTCCAAAAAAGCAACCTGGTGAGTTTAGGCTTATTCATCACCTTTCTTATCCTGCTGGAGAATCTGTTAATGATTACATAGATCCCAGCCTATGCTCAGTGCAATACACGCGTTTTGACAAGGCGGTCGAGATGGTTCAAGGCCTGGGTCCAGGTGCATTGCTAGCTAAAGCAGATATCAAGTCGGCTTTTAGGCTGCTGCCGGTTTCACCACAAGATTTTGAACTATTGGGTTTCCAATTTGATAATAAATACTATTTTGACAAGTGTTTACCATTCGGCTGTTCTTTATCATGCGCATTATTTGAGAAATTTGCAAATTGCTTGGAATTTTTGGTTCGAAACACAGCAGTCGCAGGTCATATAGTGCATTATCTAGACGACTATTTAGGTGCGGGTAGACCAAATTCAGAGGATTGCCAGCACGTCATGGACATCTTTGCCTACCATTGCGCTAAGCTAGGTGTACCTCTAGCAGAGGATAAATGTGAGGGCCCGCAAACTAAGATTGTCTTCCTGGGCTTAGAGTTAGACTCTGTCAGAATGCAGGTTCGTGTTCCAATTGACAAGGTTCATGTACTGTGTGAACAGATTTTAGACACACTGCAACATCGTAGCATTCAGCTAAAGCCACTTCAGTCACTAATTGGCTCTTTGAACTTCATGTGCAGGGCTATATCACCGGGTCGCCCCTTTTGCAGACGTCTGATCAATGCCACTTGCGGGCTTGTCAAACCACATCACCACTTAAGAATTACCAAGGGGATGAGACAAGATCTAGAAATGTGGCTACTATTTTTCCAGGCATTTAATGGGATATCAATATTCCAGGATCAGTTTTGGACCTCAAATGCAGATTTTTCACTTTATACGGATAGTG
>JBEVXT010000609.1:0-2945 GCA_040505955.1 Sedimenticola sp.
GCTCATAGAGCGCCGCAGTAGGTAGCGACCAATATGCACCATTGAGATCAGTTAATCCGTGGGTATCAAGGGGGTGTTGACTACGATGTATGTCGCCGAAATTCATTGGTTTGGCCTCTTTTTATATCTTATCCAAACAAAAATGTAAGGGGTAGGATAGGAATTTCAACCCATAAAATCAACCTATTTCAATGCACCCATAAAAAAAAATCATGACACCCATCAACTGGCTCATCAACGATAATTGAGTGCCATGATCTTTTCAAAAACCCACTGCAGGAGCAAACTTGTTCGCGAAGAGCATGCTATGAGGCTGATCACGAACAAGTTTGCTCCGACAAATGTAACCGTATTTTCATCAGAATAGTTTTCATGGCTGTTGTACATAGCCATTTTTAAAAAGAGCTTTTTTCCTAATGGGCAAAAGATAGTAGAGTCAGGCTTTTAAGGCGGCTGCATGGTAGGCAATGTGCTCACCAATAAAGCTGGATATAAAGTGATAACTATGGTCATAACCATCCTGCATTCTTAAGGTAAGCTGCCGCCCCGCCTGATTACAGGCTGCTTGTAGATGTTCAGGTAGTAGTTGCCCCTCATCTAAAAACTCATCCGCGGTGCCCTGATCAACAAGAATATGACTGAATTTTGCGCCCGCTCTTATAAGCACAGTAGCATCATAGGCTTGCCATGTTTTAGCATCATCACCCAGGTAGGCACCAAAACAACCCTTGCCCCAACCACACTCTATTGGATTACAGATGGGGGAAAATGCTGAGACAGAGCGGTAGTTTTGAGGATTTTTCAAAGCACAGATTAACGCGCCATGCCCTCCCATGGAGTGACCTGATATCGACTTGGTGTTGGCTAAAACAGGTAATCGGGACTCAACCAGATCCGGCAGCTCCTGAGTCACATAGTCATACATATGATAGTGACCCTTCCATGGAGGCTGTGTGGCGTTTACATAAAACCCGGCACCCTGACCCAAATCATATCGCTCGATAGTATCCGGAACCTGATCTCCTCGTGGACTGGTATCAGGAAAAATCAGCGCAATGCCATGCTCTGCTGCATAGCGCTGCATCCCGGCTTTGGTACGGACATTGTCATCAGTGCAGGTCAGCCCGGATAACCAGTATAAAGCGGGAACCTTCTCTTTTTCCACCTGTGGCGGCAGGTACACAGAGAAGGTCATTTTACAATTACAGCTGTCTGAATCGTGTTCATAGCGGTTCAAATAGCCGCCATGCTCTTTTATAGATTCAATTTGTTCCATAGTATTACACCCTGTTTCGCGAGCTCCAAACTTCAGAGATAATCAGCAATCCCCTAAAAAATAATGACGGAGCGAATACTTTCACCACGATGCATAAGATCAAATGCTGTATTGATCTCCTCAAGGGACATGGTATGCGTCACTAAGGTATCCAACTCGATTTTTCCATTCATATACCTGTCAACATAACCAGGCAGCTCGGTTCTTCCTTTCACACCACCAAATGCTGTACCTTTCCAGGTACGACCCACCACCAGGTTAAATGGCCGTGTTTCAATTGTTTGCCCCGCCCCCGCCACACCAATAACGGTAGAAACACCCCAGCCCATATGGGTACATTCAAGGGCATCACGCATGACATGGGTATTGCCTATACACTCGAATGAGTAATCAGGGCCACCGTTAAATGTATCCTGCATATATTCAACAAAAGATCCATCTATGTCATTCGGGTTAACAAAATCGGTTGCTCCTAACTGTTTTGCAAATTCAAATTTATCCGGGTTAATGTCGATGCCGATAATTCTCTCTGCACCCGCCATCACTGCACCCTGGACGCAGGACAAGCCTATACCGCCTAAACCAAAGATCGCTACTGTTGATCCCGGCTCAACCTTTGCTGTATTCAATACAGCACCAATACCTGTGGTTACGCCACACCCCAACAGACAAACCTTATCCAGCGGAGCCAACTTATTGATTTTTGCCAGTGCAATTTCAGGCACCACGGTATATTCCGAGAAGGTTGAACACCCCATGTAATGGAAGATATCGACACCATCTTTTGAGAAACGGCGTGTGCCATCCGGCATGTAGCCCGTCCAGACGGTGCCAGCTATCGATTGGCATAAATTAGATTTGGTAGATCGGCAACATTCACATTCACCACACTCTGGAATATAGAGTGGAATAACGTGATCACCTACACTTAAACTTTTTACACCCGCTCCCAACTCAACAACTTCGCATCCTCCCTCATGTCCTAAAACACAGGGAAAGGAACCCTCAGGATCATCACCGGAGAGGGTAAATGCATCTGTGTGACAGACACCGGAGGCAACGGTTCTTAACAATACCTCACCCTCTCTTGGTCCCATCACCTCTATCTCTTCAATAGAAAGTGGTTTTTTTGCTTCCCAAGCTACCGCTGCTCTTGCTTTCATTCGATTTCTCCGTTTTATCTTATCGTGGTGTAACTATTGAGCACATCCGTTTCACACTGCGCTGAGTAGTTACATCGTGGTTTAAGACCGCAGCCTCTCATTGGCCGGATCATAAACGGCGTCAAGTTCCACATGAGCCCTTCGTGATCCCAGGGAAGTAATAACACTCAACTCAACTCCCTGGGCTATCAGCCCGGGCTTCACATAGGCAAACGCAAGGCTTTTTCCTATCCTGTGTCCATAGGCTCCGCTGGTGGTCAAACCCACCAGCTCTCCGTCATGATATACCGCTTCATTACCAAAACACTCAGCGGGAATATCATCGTCGAAGAGCAGGTAGGCAAGTTCAATTTTGACCCCTTCTGCCTGTCTCTGCCGGATGCTATCACTGCCGACAAAATCCCGGGTGGTGTCAATAAAGCGCCCCATGCCCGCCTCCAGCCCACTTATCTCCTCGGTAAACTCATGGCCGTAGGCACGGTACATCTTCTCCATGCGCATCGAGT
>JBEVXT010000610.1:0-4360 GCA_040505955.1 Sedimenticola sp.
CTACTGAAAATGTGATACTGTCGAAAATGTGATACTGTCGAAAATGGGAAACGGAACTATACCACATGATACCATACCTTCCGTATTGACCGTTTAGAGATATCTTCTGTTTTGGTATCCAGAGACATTATCTTGATACGTTTCTTGTTTGTAGGTTATGGTGGGCTTTACAAACCTCAAGGCTTCTAATTATATTGCTTTGTGTTCAATAAATAATTCTGCAGTTCAGTGTTGTTGTTGTTGCTGTTCTTTCTTTCTTGTCCTCATTTCGCTGTCAGCCCACCCAACCGTAGTTTACCTGTAGTTTACCTGTAGTTTACAGGTCTATGATAAGTGTTTCCACTTGTGTTGACCAATCTTGATGTTTGTTTGTCTCTACCACATCCTTGGGTGCGCATGATTAGTAATTGAATAGTTAAAAGTCATAATAAAATTTGTTGGGTTTGTGTTTCCATTCACTGTTGAGTCCACTTTTAAAACTGTTCACTGTCGCTGACTGAACACACTCTGTGGGCAAGCTATTCCACGGGTTGATACACCTGGCTGTGAAGTTCTTCATGTAAGACTTGTATTTGTAGTGTCGTTTCACAAGCTTATGTTGGTTTCCACGTGTGACCGACTCTGAAGCCACTGTAATTGAGTTCAGCTCTGCTTTGTCGAATCCGTTCATGATCTTGTATAGTTGCACCATATCGGCTCTGTCCCTTCGGTAGATCAATGTAGGTAGTCCGAGATTCTTTAGTCTCTCCTCATATGATAGCGACGACAATTCTTTTACCAGTTTTGTAGCTCGACGTTGAACGTTTTCAATAGCAACTATGTCTTTCTTAAGTGTAGGTGACCATATAACTGATGCGTATTCTAACGTTGGGCGTACTAGTGACTTGTATAAAGTTATAAACATGTCTTTGTCCAAGTGGTCAAATGATCGCCTAATTAATCCAAGTTTCTGATTTGCTTTTTTCACACAGATTGCTATATGCTCCGAGAATTTCAGTTCATTATCAAAGTTTACACCGATATCTTTCTCCAGTTTTATTTGTTCAACATTAATTCTTGTATCACCCTCCTCTATGTAGTATTTGTGTTGTTTGTTTTGCCGTCCTAAGTGCATAGACTTGCATTTTGCTGCGTTGAATCTCAGTAGCCATGTGTCGGTCCAGTTTGACAGTTTATTCAAATCTTCTTGAATAAGTTCACAGTCATTTGCTGATGCTATCTCTCTGTATAATTTGGTGTCATCCGCGAAAAGTTTCACAGCACTAGTAACAATCTCAGGAAGGTCATTAATGAATATTAGGAATAAGATAGGTCCCAATACTGATCCCTGCGGAATACCACTAGTAACTGGGGACTTCTGAGACATCGACGTACCAATTCTTACAGACTGTTGTCTATCCCGAAGAAAATTTTCGATCCATTGTCTTACATGTCCTCTTACTCCGTAACTGTAAAGTTTATTTGATAATCTCATGTGTGGAACTGTATCGAACGCTTTCCGAAAATCTAAATATATGCAGTCAATATTACCTCCCTTGTCTAAAATGTCGAACCATTCATCTGTAACTTCTAACAGTTGTGTAACACAGGAATGTTGTGGCCGGAAGCCATGCTGATGTTTAACAAATAGTTCACTGCTTTCCATATGTTCCATCATCACGTTCCTAATAATACTTTCTAAAACTTTGCAGACGACACTTGTGAGACTGACAGGTCTGTAATTCTCAGCTTTTTTCTTATTTCCCTTTTTGAAGAGTGGCACAACAACGGCAAACTTCCATTGGCTGGGTAGGCGTCCCTCACTGATAGTTTTATTAAATAATACTGCTAGGGATTCACATATTTCATTGTTGAGTTCTTTCAGTATTCTTGGGTGCATTTGATCATCGCCGGGAGATTTAGATGAGTTTAACTTGAGCAATTGTTTCTTAACTAATTCTGGTGTCACTACTATATCCTTGAGCTCATAGTTAAAGTCCTGTACTGGTAACTCTGGCACTTCTGATGTATCTTCATTAACAAACACACTGCTAAAGAATGAATTCAATATCTCTGCTTTCCCCAAACAGTCACTATTCAATACTCCATCACTGTCCTCAATATCGCCGATTGTTGATTTTGTCTTTGTCTTACTGCGAACGTAACTCCAAAAAGATTTAGCATCTTCCTTGACGTGTTCAATTAACTTGCGTTCATAGTCCCGTTTAGCACGCCTCACAACTCATGTACATAAATTTCTCTTATTGACGTATGCCATATATGTATCAGTCGATTTACAGTAAATATATTTTTTCCATGCTTTTTTCTTCTCATGTATTGCTGACGAAGCTTCACCTGTAACCCATTTCTTTTTTGGTTTGGCACCTGGCTTTGAGAGTGGTATACTTTTTTCCATAGCCTTACTAATGTTGGATGTGAAAAAGTCCCAGTATGCTTCAATATCCATGTCTGTAGCCTCACTCCAATCTACAATAGCTAGTTCCTCTCTGAGTTTGTCATAGTCTCCTTTATTATATAAGTATCTAGGCTCTGTTCTCGCGTTGGAGTCATCATCGACGTAGCATGTGTAAGTAAAATATAGTGCAATGTGATCACTCTTGCCAATGGGATTCATATATTCTATGTCGCTTACCATGAGTTCTTCGTTCGTTAAAATCAGGTCCAATATCGATGGAGTTTGATCGTGTCGGTAACGGGTAGGTTCTCGAACGTGTTGGTAGAGATAAGTGTCATTTAGTGTCTCTATGAATTTGGAAGTATCACTACTACAACTAGTGTTCGACTGCCTTAAATTCCAGTTTATGTCCTTGTAGTTAAAATCACCTAATATGAGCACATGTGTATCATTTAACTCCTTCACTTTCCTCAGTAACAAGTTCAAGTTCTCATTGTTTATATGATCACTATTTGGGCTCCTATAAATACTGCCGAGCAAAAGAGTATCTGTACTTTTCAGTTTGATTCTCACCCATATAGATTCTTGGAAATCATCACATGTTATAGTATCTACAATGTTCACGCTAAGCGAGTTCCGACAATAGATAGCTACTCCTCTACCGCGATCTAAGCTTGATATAAATGGTTCATAGCTGTTCAACTCAAACTCAGATAAGCTTAAAACACCACTGTTTTTTGGTAAGATTTCTGTAAGCACTACAAAGTCTGGATCTTTTAGAGATATTAATGTTTTCAGTTCTTCTCTCTTGTTCAACATACTGTCAATATTCGCGTACAATACACTCAATCCGCTAAAAGTACCAATATTTACATTTAAAATCGGATTCCCACTTAAAACATCACTCTGAGGGGGTCAGACCACTGGCGGTGGCGTTCCCCTTTCCCTTCTTTGGCTTTTCAACAATCTGGCCATTTCTGATTGTGTATTGTTGTTCGCCTCCCTCGTTCTTTTTCAATAATTCTTCTCTCAATGTCTTATTTACCTCTCTCTGTTCCTTAGTCTGGTCCCTAGACACAATAATGTTTTTGAGGCTTTCATCATGTAGAGATTTGATTTTGTATGCATTTGATAGCAATTTCTTAACTTGTGATTTGCTGTCACATAACACTTTGATAGGAGGGATTTTCGACGAATCTTGTGATCGCAAGCGATATACATTCTTCGCGGCAAATTTCTCCGCTGTACTGTCCGTTTCCCCAGTGGTAATCGTGTTGAACAACATACTTATGAACGATATGTCAGAATCTTTACGCTTAAGTGGATCCGTATCTTTACTAACAGGTACGTTGAACAAAATCAAATTCATTTCCCGAGATTTTCTATCATTCATTTCTTTGAACCGGCTATCAAATTTCTGTTCAATTTCTCCTGATATTTCTGCCATGATCTGGTCCTTCAATAACCCAACTTCGTTTGATACTTTTTCACCAATACTGCTCTCAACGTTTTTTACTTGGGTCTCTATTGCATCAAAACGTGCATCATTTGACAGCTTCAGACTAGAAAGTGATTTGTTCATTTCCTTTAGCGTTGGAAGGGATTTATCACAAATTTTGCAAACCCATTTGAAAGCACTGACCTCTTTGTCTGATTTAGAGTACTTGTTCAACATATCATACATTTCCTCGGGCATTTTGGTGCAGGGAAGACATACCCAGCTTTCACATGTGTCACACTGTAACCCCTTATCACCATCATTAAGAGTTTTATCACAATATGTACAGGTCCATTCTTTGGATTTCCTAGTAGATGATTTTCTCACACCTGAACGACATTGCTCGACCAAGCGCCCGCGAGCGGCCGCGAGCCGGCTAGCAAGGTTGCTTGCGGTACAGAAATTTCTAATACAATACAGAAATTAGTAAACCAATTTTTACGCACGAACCATTGATAAAATGATCA
>JBEVXT010000611.1:0-4471 GCA_040505955.1 Sedimenticola sp.
ATCATACAATATGATAGGAGTCTTGCCGTCTGAATGTCTTGTAGATGCAAAAAGTGTAAACTACTTTGGCTTTATATGAAGGATGCCCAGCGGCATCTACTTCGGCCTACCCACCATGGCAACAGCGAATGCCATGTACGAGAGATTGGGTGAGGTCTACCGCCAACTATACGACGACCAAACCAACCCCTCCCTGATACTAGCCCACGGCGGGCGAAACCTGTCCGACAAATTCCGCCAGTCACTGCTCCCAGAGATCCATCTTCCTGAATCCCAACACGACCGTAACGATGCAACACCCGCCTCCCTCCATTGCAGCCAATGGCTGGCTGATAACCGAAAAAAAGCGCTGCTGGCGGAACTGGGCATCGGCACCATAGATCAGGCACTGCTTGGCATACTCCCCAGCAGGCATCAGTCCCTGCGGCTGTTGGGCCTCATGCACAAGGTATTGCTGGTGGACGAAGTCCACGCCTGTGATGCGTACATGCGGCCTCTGCTCTGCAATCTGTTGCATGCCCACGCCATGGCGGGCGGCAGTGCCATCCTGCTTTCGGCCACCCTGCCGCAATCCCAACGACAAGAACTACTCGATGCTTTTACCGATGGCCTGAAACAACCACGCCAGACACTGCAGTCCAACGCCTACCCTCTTCTAACACATCTCAAGGATGGCAAACCGGTAGAATTTCCGTTGGACACCCGCCCCGCCGTCCGCCGCCATGTCCATGTGGATTTCGTAGACAGCCTACAGGCCATTGAACAACGCCTCACTGACAGTTTTCACTCAGGCCAGTGCGTCTGCTGGATACGCAATACTGTTGCGGATGCCCGAGAGGCCTACAGTCAATTGAAGATTCAACACCCGGAATGGCCCATCGATCTGTTCCACGCCCGCTTCACACTGGCCGACCGTCTTACCATCGAACAACGGGTATTGGAGCGTTTTGGAAAGAAAAGCAAACACGAACAGCGCAAAGGGCAGATCCTCATCGCCACCCAGGTGGTGGAACAGTCACTGGATCTCGACTTCGATCACTTCATTACCGACCTGGCCCCCATCGACCTGATCATCCAGCGCGCCGGACGGCTGCACCGCCATCGTCGTGATACAGACGGAAACCCAATCGATGCAAAGGATCAGCGACCGGAAGCCACCCTCACCATCCATGCACCAACCTGGAGTGACAAACCCACCGCCGGCTGGTTCAAAGATCCCTTCCCCAGCGCCCAGGCCGTCTACGAGGATCACGGGCAACTCTGGCTTACGATGAAACTGCTGCGAGAAAACGGAGGTTTCCGAATGCCGGAAGATGCAAGATCACTGATCGAAGGAGTCTATGACGTCGATCAAGAGATACCAGATGGTTTAATTCAGGCAAACATAAAAGCCGACGGAAATAATAAGGCAAAGGCAAGCATGGGAAATAGTAATTGCATCAACCTTGAAGGTGGTTATAACTCAGATGATACTTTTACTTGGTGGGACGAAGCAATAACACCCACAAGATTGGGGGAAGAGACCACCACCGTCTGGCTGGCGCGTTGGGAGAATGGCGAACTCAAGCCTTTCCACAATCAGCCGCCCTTTGCCTGGCAGCAGAGCAGCGTTTCCATGCGGACTGCGCTGATAGCCGAAACAGCACCTAATCCTGCAATACCCGAAGAAATTGTTGATGCATGCCGCGAGCAGTTACCTGCCCAAGGGAAATGGGGGGTGTTGTTGCCACTGGTAAAAGAAAAACCTGGGATTTGGAGCGGTGTAGTAAAAGACTTGGACGACAATAAAACCACATTCTACTATGACTTCCGCCAAGGTCTCATGACCACAAAGGAATACAACCAACTGAAGGAACACAGTCAATGAACCTGATTGAAGCACAATGGATCCCAGTACGCAGGAAAAGTGGCGAATCACGTATCGCCCCCTGGCAAATTTCCGAACCTGATGATCCTGTTTTGGAGCTGGCCGCACCCCGTCCCGACTTCAATGGTGCACTGCTGCAATTCCTCATCGGCCTGTTGCAGACCGCTTGCCCACCAGAGGACGGTAACCAGTGGGCAGACTGGTTGGAAGAACCTCCATCACCTGAAACTCTTCGAGAGAAATTTAAATCCTTTGCATCGGCTTTTGAATTGGACGGAGATAGCCCCAGGTTTATGCAAGATCTGGGGGCACTAGATAACGAGAAGGACCCTAAACCTATATCAGCATTATTAATCGATGCACCTGGTGAAATAACAATTAAAGAAAATCGTGATCACTTTGTTAAACGCGGCCATTGCAATGCAATATGTCCTGCTTGTGTAGCTACTGCGTTATATACACTCCAGACTCACACTTCGGGTGTGGGTGCTGGAAATCGTGCTTGCATCAGGGGCGTTGGGCCTCTGACCACATTGATTACTCTCGATCCAGAGGGAAGTAAACTCAGCGAGTCCCTGTGGAGGAATCTATGGCTAAATGTAATTGAAAACCAAGCACCAGCTTTTCTTGGCGAAATTAAATGCCCAGATAGCAAAAGCGATGTATTTCCTTGGCTCGCGCCGACCAGGACTAGTGAATCAACAACCGGACAGGAAACAACACCTCTGGATACCCATCCGCTACAAATGTATTGGGCAATGCCCAGACGCATACAGGTAGAATGGAGTAATACTGTATCCGGCCACTGTGAATTATGTGGTGATGTTTCTGATAGTTTAATTACACATTATCGAGCTCAAAACTACGGGATCCAGTACACAGGCGCTTGGGAGCATCCACTCACTCCACACTTTATTTCCACAACCTCCAGCCCTAAACCAATCAGAGCATCAGTAGAAACTTTGACCTACACGCACTGGGCACAACATGTCTTGGGAAACAAAAAAGTGCGGCCAGCAATAATTGTCAGGAAATTTCATTCTAAGAAACTTCAAGAAGAACAACTACGAATTCGAGCTTTTGGTTATGAAATGGATAAAAAGCTTGTGGCAAAGGCCCGCTGCTGGCAAGAAACAACCTTCCCTCTATACACCCTTAAACCGGCCATTTCAGTGGCATTCACGGCACGCACGGAAACAGTGATCCAAGCAGCCACTGATGCCGCCAGCATGATTCGTAGCTGCATCAAGGAAGCATGGTTCAAACGCCCCGGCGATGCCAAAGGAGATACCTCTTTTCTAAAGGAAGCTTTCTTCAACCACACTGAAAAAGACTTCTATACCAGCCTGAAGGAACTCCAAATTCTCTTGGAAGCTGGTGAGGATGGCAAGGAAATATTACATACATGGCATAAGGCATTAACCCAATCTTCACTGTCATTATTTGACTACTGGACTACTCGCGGCGACTTTGGAGCCGTCAATCCCCGCCGCATAGCTCAGGCGCATCAAAAATTAATTGACTGGATTTATGGGAACAAGAAATACAAGAACACAGGTCTACCCTCAGTTCTTGGTATTCAGCTCAGTAAGGAGAACACCGCATGACAAATCACTTCAAAAAGGACGCCCCTGCCACAGACATACTCACCCGCTGGTGGAAAGGATTGGAAAACGATAAAGGAACAAGGGCCGAACTGCGCCGTTGCGATACTCCGGAAAAGGTGATGTTCCACCCGGCATTCCCTCGACTCTGCCACCGGCTTGAACCCCTGCTAGGGGAGGAGTGGAACTGGCAGCTACGCCTGGCGGCAGTGATTGGACTATTGAGCCATGTCCGCAAAACCACAGGACAATCCCTCGCCTACCAGATGGCCGGCAATCCACCCCAGGTCAGTGAACTGCGTTTTCGTAGGCTGCTGCAACGGGAAAAAGACGACATTTATGGCGCCATGATCCGCATTTTGCAGATGTTGGATCACACCGCAAATCTCCCCGATCTGATAGCATCCGTTTTTTACTGGGGTGACCCAGTGCGCAAGCGCTGGGCCTTTGACTACTTCCCCAACACCCCTGAATCCAAATCTGCCTGAGCACCAACCCAACAAGGAAGAAATCATGAATAAATTTATCCAACTTCACCTCCTGACCTCCTACCCGCCCGCCAACCTCAACCGGGATGACCTTGGCCGGCCAAAGACCGCCATGATGGGCGGAGCCAACCGCCTGCGTATTTCCTCTCAAAGCCTGAAAAGAGCTTGGCGCACATCGGAGACATTCCAACAGGCACTGGATGGTCACGTCGGGACACGCACCAAAGAGATGGGCAGGAAGATTCATCAAGCACTATTGGAAAAGGGCGTGTCAGAGAAAAAGGCCATGGAATGGTCAAAATCCATTGCCGATGTCTTCGGCAAACTAAAAACCCTTTCTAAAAAAGAGAAAGACAACGCCGATAGCGAAAAGCTGCTGATCGAACTGGAGATCGAGCAACTGGCCCACTTCAGCCCTGAAGAAGAGCAGGCCATTAACGCCCTCATCGATGAAATTGCGGCCAACGCTGAAGCCCCCAGTAAAGAGCAACTGGAACTATTACGTAAGAAGC
>JBEVXT010000612.1:0-2328 GCA_040505955.1 Sedimenticola sp.
ACCTTCAACTCGGTGCGCAGGCGGTGCATCAGTTTAAACACCTCCCGGGCTGCGGTATTAACCGCTCCCACCGGCATCACCAGTGGATCGACCACCACATCACAGGCGGGAATACCGTAGTCGGCAGCCCGTTCCACAATCTTTTTGGCCACATTGAAGCGAACATCGATATCCTCGGAGATACCGCTCTCATCATTGGAGATGGCAACCACGGCGGCACCATATTTTTTTACCAACGGCAGCACCTGCTCCATGTTCTCCTCTTCACCGGTGACAGAATTTACCAGTGCCTTGCCCTGGTAAACGGAGAGCCCCGACTCCAGAGCCGCAATGATGGAGGAGTCGATACAGAGGGGCAGATCGGTAATCGACTGCACCAGCTGCACCACTTCGGCCAGTATTCGTGGTTCATCAGCAAGGGGGATTCCGGCATTGACATCGAGCATCTGCGCACCGGCGGCAACCTGGGCCAAGGTGTCTGCCTGCACACGGCTGTAGTCGCCCTCCTTCATCTCCGCCGCCATCACTTTGCGTCCGGTGGGATTGATACGCTCACCGATAATGACAAACGGCCGTTCAAAGCCGATCACGACCTCTTTGCTGGCTGAGCTGATGATGGTGTCGGTCATTGGTATTCCTCGTTGTTTAAAATATTGTCAGTTGGCAGTTGGCAGTTGTCAGTTGTCAGTTGTCAGTTGGCAGTTGGCAGTTGGCAAAAAATATTGGTAACTATTCAGCTCACCCCTGAAAACCACAGTCATGGTGGAACAGAGCTGTTGTAGGAGTGAACTTGTTCGCGATTAGCTTCGTAGGAGACTCTTCGCGAACAAGTTCGCTCCTACATCTGTATTCTGGATTACCGTGCTGAATAGTTACAAATTATTTAGTATTAAGCTGCTTGCGAATCCCGTCCCGGATACCAGGGAACCCGCCCGTCAAGCACACCGGATCTGTCGATAATCTCAGCCACCGTCTCCTCCTGGCGATAAGCCATCACATGTACGCCGCTGACCCCGGGGATCTCACGAATCTGCTGGATCAACTCGACACAAAGGTTTACCCCTTCCTGTCGCTGATTCTCCGCACCGGCAAGTCGCTTGATCACTGCATCCGGGATATCGATACCCGGTACATTACTGCGGATCCACTCCGCCGCCCTGGCCGATGCCAGTGGGCCCACACCAGGGAGAATAAAACAGCGCTGGTCAAGCCCCATATCCCGCACTTGCTCCATAAAAGCCCTGAGTCGTGGCAGATCATAGCAATACTGGGTCTGTATAAACTGAGCTCCCAACGCCACCTTTTTACCCATCCGCACCGGGCGATAATCATAGGGTGGTGCAAAAGGATTCTCTACGGCGCCAAGGAAAAGACGTGGTGGTGAAGAGATCTTGCGGCCGCTGAGAAACTCACCTTCATCACGCATCCTCTTTATCGTCGCCAGCAGCGTCATACTGTCGAGATCAAATACCGGTTTGGCATCCGGGTGATCACCCGCCTGAACTCCGTCACCACTCAGACAAAGAAGATTGCTGATGCCCATTGCCGCACCGCCGAGAACATCCCCCTGGATAGCGATTCTGTTCTTATCCCGGCAGGAGGCCTGCATTACCGGTGAGTAGCCCACCCTGGTCAGTAACGCGCACATGCCGACACTGGACATATGGCAATTAGCGCCGGAACCGTCAGTGGCGTTCATGCCATCAACATAGCCGTCGAAGATTCTTGCCCGGACATAGACATCCTCAGGGTTTGCCGAATCAGGTGGTGCCAGTTCCGAGGTGACCACAAACACGCCGGATCTGAGTATGCGCTCCAGACGGCCGGGTGAGGAGTGACCCGACAGTATTGGCAGCGGCTCACCTGGATGTGGTTCATCATCAAATGACATCATCCCTTCCCTTCGTTGATCTCTGCTACTTTGTTATGCTGTCGCACCATCCGCATCCAGGAAGAGCTTCCCTGCCAGCTGAATCTCACCGGCTCCCGGAACTCGGCGATTCGTGATTCACCAGGAATAATCTGACTACCGCGCCAGGCTTCCACCCAAACACAGCGCTGCTGTGGTTTCACCTCACAACGACCATCCAGCCGCACACCTCCACAAGGGCCGTTTCTCAGCGTCTTGGGACAGTTCATGGGGCAGGACATACCTGTACTGCTGAGTACGCACTTACCGCACATCTTGCAGTCGAAGAGAAAGCCCTTGCCTACTCTTTCAATCCACTTCATGGCGCCTTCCACTCGGTGATAGCCAATCCGCTTCCATAGTGGATCAAGCCTGATGATCACCGGCTCAAGCAGGTTGTAGACAGATAACAAAACATC
>JBEVXT010000613.1:0-4260 GCA_040505955.1 Sedimenticola sp.
TATTTCGCTGCCGCCAGCGCCTGTTCAATATCGGCAATGATGTCGTCAATATGCTCGATACCGATGGAGAGGCGCACCATGTCTTCGCTTACACCGGCCTTTACCATCTCATCGGGGTTGAGTTGCCGGTGGGTGGTGGTAGCTGGGTGGCAGGCGAGGGTCTTGGCGTCACCGATATTCACCAGACGCACCGCCAGCTGCAGGGCATCGATGAATTTCGCTCCAGCCTCTTTGCCCCCCTTGATACCGAAGGAGAGAATACTGGAGGCTCTGCCGCCCATATAGCGATCCACCAACGGTTTGTCGGGGTGGCTGTCGAGGCCTGCATAACGCACCCACTCCACTTGGGGGTGATCCTGGAGGAAGTTGGCGGCGGCAACAGCATTCTCACAGTGCCGATCCATTCTTACATGCAGCGTTTCGATACCCTGAATGATCTGGAAGCTGTTGAAGGGGGAGATGGCCGCTCCCATGTTGCGCAACGGCACCACCCTCGCCCGGCCGATGTAAGCCGCTTCGCCCAGAGCTTCGGTATAGACCACACCATGGTAGGAGATATCCGGTTCGTTGAGACAACGGAAGCGCTCCTTGTGCTCGGCCCAGGGAAACTTGCCGGAGTCCACCAGAACGCCGCCGATGGTGGTGCCGTGTCCGCCCATGTACTTGGTGAGGGAGTGGACAACGATGTCGGCGCCGTATTCAAAGGGGCGGCAGAGGTAAGGGGAAGGCACGGTATTGTCGATAATCAGGGGAACACCGTGGGCATGAGCCATGTCCGCCAGGGCGGCGATATCCACTACGTTGCCGGCTGGATTACCGATCGACTCACAGAAAACCGCTTTGGTCTTGTCATCGATCAACGCCGCCATGGCATCAACATCGCGGTAGTCGGCAAAGCGGGAGGTTATGCCCAACTGCGGCAGGGTGTGGGCAAACAGGTTGTAGGTACCGCCATAGAGAGCGGAGGTGGTGACGATGTTGTCTCCCGCCTCGGCAATGGTAAAGATGGCGTTGGTAATGGCCGACATACCGGACGCCAAGCCAAGTGCGCCTACCCCCCCTTCCATTGCCGCCACCCGCTTCTCCAGCACATCGGTGGTGGGATTCATAATGCGGGTGTAGATGTTGCCCATCACTTTCAGATCAAAGAGATCAGCGCCGTGCTGGGTATCGTCGAAAGCATAGGAGGTGGTCTGGTAGATCGGAACCGCCACCGCTTTTGTTGTTGGATCCGGTTCAAAACCGGCATGTATCGCCATAGTTTCAATTTTCATTTTTTTCTTCTCCTTCATACTCAGGTGGTATTCGACAGTATCAATCCGGAAAGCTACCCGTCACAAGCTTTTGAAACAGCCCGGGAGCGCCCCCTTTTCGGACGGAGACTGATCTGTTTTTTATTGTAACTACTCAGCTGTAGCCTGGAATAGGGGTCAATCGACCCTAATATAATCCCGGGTGAATAACCCTTTGCAACAGGCACCCCTGAACAGTTACATCTGTTTTATTATTATTAATGGCACAGCACAATAATCCTGAAATCGATTGTAGGTGCGAACTTGTTCACGATTGGCTTCGAATTGCGCTCTTCGCGAACAAGTTCGCTCCTACAAAGGCATCTTTACCTCGATCTTGGTTATTGGACATAACCATTTTATTGTTTTAATAATCCAGTCGGCATTTTCAATTACTCCGACCAGCTTCAGATACTACGGCAGATCACTGCGCCTGAAAAGAACAAAACCAAGGGCTGCGCAGGCGGTGCCGAGGAGAATGGGATAGACGAAGGCGTAGACCATGTATCCGGTCTGGCCAAAGTTGTCGAGGATGACATAAGCGGAGGGGCCAAGCAGTACCAGTTGGGGATCGAACAGCATCATGGTGGCGGTGCGGAATACCTGCATCGGATTAAGCAACGCAATGGCGACCGCTGACTCGGCGGGTAACTGCTCCTGTATCATCACTCCCAGCAGGATCAGATCGAGAAACAGCAGCAGTGTCAACCAGATAACAAATGCCGCCCCCTGGGCTACATCGGATGAGCGGGCAATGGTCGAGATCAGCATACCGATACCGAGAAAACACCAAGCCAGGGCCATCAGCAGAATGGTGTAGTAGACCAGCAGATTCCAGGGTACCTCCACCTGCTGCATCATACCCCAGGCGACGGCGCCGACCATGGCGAGAAAGACCGGCAGAAAGACCACCAGGAAGCGGCCAAATATTTTGCCCCAGAACCAGGCGCTGAGACTGATCGGCAACGACAGCAGATACTCGAACACACCCGCCTCCCGGTCGCCAGCCACCGAGCGTACTGTAGTGATCAGTACAAACACCGGCAGAATCGCCATTGAGAGCTGAATATAGGTGAGTAGTAGCCGTGACAGGCCGGTAAAGCCCATGACGCGGGACTCTGCAAGACCGTAGGCAAACAGCACCACCACCAGGCCGCCAAAGACCATGGTGTAGACCATAAACCAACGTGCCCGGAGTGATTCAATAATATCCGCGTAAGCGGTGAGCCATAGATGCTTCATCTGTCTGTTTTATCCGTTGTCTGTGCTGCAGCCGCTGCCCGTGTGGCCTCGCGCCGCTTTTTCTGTTCTTCATAGCGTTTTAGCAGATCAATGCCGTGCGCATTGTAGTGCTCTTCACTGTTTTGGATATCGGCCTGTGCCTGTGCATAGGTGAGGGAGCCGGGGGTCGCCTCAGTCTGCGCCCCCAGACCGTACTCCATGGGTGTCAGATGCCCCTTCACATAGTGTGCTTTTGTGGCATCGATCCAGTCACCACTGCGGTGGTCGGTAACCCATATTTCGGTCTTGGGGTCATCCCTGAACGGCTTATCCTCCAACCACAGGGCGGCACAACCGATATCATCAAATTTAAGCACTTTTGAGCGCTTTCCCCCAGCGGGTGAAAAACGCACCTGAGCAGAGTGAAACCGGTCACTGAGCACCATGCGGCAGCGCTCGCAGGCGTCACGATCCCACTTCACCTCTTTGACGCCGGTGCCGGGATCACCGGAGCAGGCGGTGAGCAAGAGCAGCACACCCCCTGCCACGATCAACAACAGGCTCCTAGCCATTCTGTGCCTCCCCAATCTCGTTCGCCTCATCCATCTGAATGGCGGCCAGCAGTGCGGCATAACGCGATAACACACCGAGGAAGCGCAAGCGATCGGGCCCGGCCACATGACCGCTCCATACAAGACCATCAGACGAACCGGCAAAACCCCACTCACCAATGGCTTTGGCGAACGCCTCCGCAGCCTTGATCAAAGTGACACGACACTGGAGGCGACTTGACATATCCACCAGATCGGCCACCTGGTCATCCAGCACCACATTACCCTGATCCATCTCGATCACACGATTGACCAGGGGCGCCACCTCATCAAGGCGGTGGCTGGAGATAATCATTGCCGCCTCATCCTTCTTCTCCGCCAGTAACTGAAAAAAGATATGGCGCGCTTCGGGATCAAGATTGGCCGCCGGCTCATCCAGCACCAGCAGTTCACTGTCACGCCCAAGTGCAATGGCGATCAGCAGCTTCTGCTTCTGGCCACCTGAGAGTTTGACAAAAGGCTGGTGTTTGAACTGTTCAACATCCAGCCCGAGACGGGCAGCCACTGCCTTCATGCGTTCAGGATCGGCATTGCACAAATCAGCGGCAAAGTGGATCAACTGTCGCACCGGCATCTTCAGTGGAGGCGGCAGCTGAGGAACAAAACCCACCTTTGACAACACTTCACGGCGATGGGTGCGTGGATTCATGCCATCGACGGTCACTCCGCCATCACAGGTATACTCCCCCAGCAGGCAGCGGATCAGCGTAGTCTTGCCAGCGCCGTTTGAGCCCACCAGAGCAATTCGGCAGCCGCGCTCGATAGTGAGCTCTACCCCCTTCAGCACCTCATGGCGTCTGAACCTTTTAACGACGTTTTGAAAATGGATCATTGAGCAAGCCTTTTATATGGGGGGCTGAAAAGTACAACTATAACTTCATGGCCATCTAAAGCGTATCACTGAGCACTCAGAGAATCACAGAAGTTACTTATTTGTAACTATTCAGTTCACCCCTGAAATCCGACGTTTCTGTGTACAAAATAATCATTTGCTCACATAAACTCACATTTTATGCCTTTTTTATCCTTAAGCCGGCTCTGTACTAAAATCCTGAAAACCACAGTTATGGTGGAACAGAGGTGTTGTAGGAGCGAACTTGTTCGCGATGGACTACGAAACGTGCTCTTCGCGAACA
>JBEVXT010000614.1:0-1995 GCA_040505955.1 Sedimenticola sp.
GATTTGGTTTTATCTAAATACTCAATAAAACCTCACGGTTTTAACATCAAAATGACTTGGCACGGAAAACCCGCGACTCACGCTAACGTTTAAATCACCCGCCGACGAAGGAGGTCGGGTGAATTTTCTTGTTGGCTGCAGCTCGATAAATAAATTTCTCTAAATCTAGTCAAGATGGTTTTTTAGATGTTGAACGAGGCGTTAGCCAGTCGGTGACATCCTCTACTATTCCGAGTGGGTGCAAGTGTGTCGCCTCCTTGATTCGTTCATAATTCAATGATCGAAAGAAAAATTCCGTCGATTCTCCCTTGTCTCCTTTTTTGCTCAGATATGCATTCCTAATTAATGATTTAATAGCTTCATCCTCGACATAATACTCTTGCTCTTTTCCTACGAAGGCAGAATCCCGTGCATATTTGAGCCGTGACAATTCAGGTAACGCTTTGGCAACCTTGTCATCTGCTGCGGGAAGTTCACAGACTCGATCTTGCTCCGTCGGCCCACACTGGACAAAAAGCTGTATCGTAAGACTTTTTCCTCGTATAAACTCTGAGCACATAATTTGTGCAGCCCTTTCTAAGCCTGACAGGTGCATGTCATCGTCAATCACAAATAATGACATAGCATCAAATTGCCGCATCCTGGAAGTGAGAGCAGTCTCGGTTATCCATTGAGCGTCAGCTAAGCTTATGTGCTCCAGGTTTAAATGGATAAAAAAAAGTTGCTTATCCCACCACAAAGTAGGGTACGAAATGCCGCGAACGAATAATGGATTAGAGAAAAGTGACATTACTCGTTCAGGTGGCAACGCTTTACCAATACGTTCGAGAAGTACCATGGCACTATCAGTATTGGGAAACTTACCCACTACACTCCTCTTCTTATCATCGTCAAACGTACTCCAAGTAAGCAGATCAGTTAACTTTTGCTCTACATGGCTACTTTCAAGCAATGAAGTCAAATCACTTATCAGTTCTGCAGAGAGTGGATGACCAAGCCGATCACACGCGTTGGCGAGTCCGATCAGCGTTGCCTTGGTGTGCGGAGCTTCTAGTGAGCCAAAAAGAGCATAAACACGATCATCTAGAGGATCCAAGATCGCTACGTCGTCTGCCTTGCTGCGAGGGATATTACCTAACCCGGCTACCTCCATTATTGGTTTAGGTGCGAAATCGACTACAGTAACAGCATCATTTCCACCAAGATGCCCACTGAGCGCGGTTAGCAAATACGAATTGATCTCTCCTAACTTGGCCGGGGGGCGGAACAAGTGAAGCTCTACCTTTACTTGGCACGCATTCGATAAGGGGATCGTCAAACGCGCACAAGGTACGCCTTGCCTACATACTTCGAAGATGGTTTCATCATTCCCCCAAACAAGAGACCTTACTTGCTCTACTAATTGACACATCTAGACATCTCCCAGCCTGCGTTGGTCGATGACCTGAGCTCCTATCAATATACAATCGGCAAATGCCAGTGATAAATGCACAATTTCGATAGATCTACTCTGGAGCGGTAGAACCTGTATTTCTTTAGTCGAGGGTACGTTAACAGCAGTAGAAACGCCCCAACAAGCATTCGCATCGGGAATAGGAGTGAGCTTGAGAAGAACCATCATACTCATTACGGTACGCCATTGCGTCTGAAGATAGCTGGGATGCAGCGTAGCGAAATCAGAATCTAATCGGGTACTGCATACACGGTAATAAAGTGATCTTGGAAACGAGTCTGCGCCGCTCTCACGTAGACGTCTCAGCATACGCACCCGATCCTCCGCAGTTAAAACAACAGTCCAAAGGATTGCATCAACCCAGACACGCGCTGCTTCCCCTCTGCCTGTCCATTCAATAATTTGTTCAGTTGCGCTGTCCCAATCACCATCGGTAGGTAACGTCGGCATTGCGGAATGTATATGCTTATCAAGCGAAATAGAGTTGAGTGCGTTAATGTCATCGAAAAAAAGAAAAAGAAAGCCTTTTATTTCTGCAAGTT
>JBEVXT010000615.1:0-2581 GCA_040505955.1 Sedimenticola sp.
CCAGGGTGCCTGATCAGAGTGCTGCCACTCTCCTGTACAACTTCGCCACTGTTGGCCGGGAGGGTGGAGAAATATTTCTCCAATAGTGAGGTTGCACAGTCACCCGCTACACCCATCCGCACCAGCCGGTCGCTGGCATCGGAGATAACCACTTTCGACATCATGATGTACATGGAGAGCCGCTTCATAATGGCCCCGTGGGTCGATGTCGGTAGCTGTAGAAGATAGGCATCATCGTCCATCAGCAGACGAAAATTGGCCAGCATTCGCCCCTTGGGTGTACAGATGCTGCTCAGCTGGCTCTGCTGAGAGGTTAGTTTTTTGACATCATTGGTGGTCTGGCCCTGAAGAAAGATCTCTGCATCGTCTCCCTTTATCTCGATCAGGCCAAGGTGGGAGAGGTCGAACAGTGCGCACTCCGGAAAATCCTCTGCCTTACTGAACCGTACCACCCCACCTTCACCGATAGTGGCGGACTGTGTTGCCAAAAATTCTTGCCATTCGAAGTTCATCTTGTTTGATCCTGAATTACTTGGTTGGAGCTCGGCGTTATGCTGTATTCCCATGGAAAATTGCCAGCCGGTGCAGAGTATTGGGCACAACTTCTTGAAAGCAAAGGCTACTCCTCAGTGTCCTCTGCGTCCCGCTTTTTAAGCTTCTCAATTGTTTAAAGGGTATCATAGCGCTCTTTATCTTCCACCACAGTGGTTGTCTGGATAATCGGTTCGGGCAGTGGCGGGTGATCTACCTCTAATGGGACCTCAATGCCGAAATACAATCCAGCACCCGGTGCGCTTGCGCTTTATAAGATTCGTCCAGCTCTTGTCACTTTGGTCAGCGACAAGATCGATATCGAACTCGAAGGGGGCAAAAGCAAAAGGGTACGGCCCAAAGATATAGAGATTCTCCACCCCGGCCCTCTCAGTAGATTGAGTGATCTGGCGCCACTGTCAGGCAATGTTGAAGAGGCGTGGGAGCTGCTGGAAGATAGCGAGACCCAGTTGGATGAGCTGGCTGAACTGCTTTACGGTGACTTCACCCCGGTAACCGCTTGGGCGGCCTGGGAGCTGATTTCCGAGGGGCTCTATTTTGAAGGCTCGCCGGAGAGGATCAGTGCGCGTAGTGAGTTGCAGATTGTAGCCGACCGAGCCGAGCAGGCGGCAAAAGCCGCTGCTGTACAAGCGTGGGATGACTTTCTTGGGCGTATGAAACGGGGAAAGATGGAGCCTGAGGATCGACAGCCACTGATTGAAGTGGAGAAGCTCGCCCTTGGTCAGGCGTCTAAAAGCCGGATTCTTCAGGCGCTGGAGCACCAGGAAAGCCCGGTCAATGCCCACAAGATGCTGACTCGTGTCGGTTACTGGCCTGCGCTCTATAACCCCTATCCCCAGCGCCAATCGCTGCCGGTGGATAATCCGGAGCTGATTATCGGGGAGTTTCCTGATGAGGAGCGGCTCGACCTTACCCATCTCGCCGCCTACGCCATTGATGATGAAGGGAGCGAAGACCCTGATGATGCAATAAGCCTTGATGGTGAGCGTATCTGGGTTCATGTGGCCGATGTTGCCGCCCTGGTGACACCGGACTCGGAGCTGGATCTGGAAGCGCGGGCGCGATCCGCCAACCTCTATCTGCCGGAGAAGGTGATCCATATGCTGCCCCCCACCGCCACCCATAAGCTGGGACTGGGGCTGCAACAGGAGTCACCGGCGCTCTCCATCGGGTTTATCCTGGATGAGGTGGGTGGGGTTACAGATATCACCCTGGCCATCAGCCGCATCAGAGCGACCCGCTGCAGTTATGACGAGATCCAACAGCGCCTTCATGAGGCGCCATTTGCCGCCCTGAAGGCAGAGGGTGAGCGCTTCCGCCAGCGTAGGATGGATGCCGGTGCCGCAGTGATCAATCTGCCCGAGGTGAGTGTGCGGGTGAAAGAGGATGAGATCCGCATCAAACCCCTGCCGCGGCTGGAGAGTCGGCAGATGGTGGCCGATGCCATGATGATGGCAGGGGAGGCGGTGGCCCGCTATGCTTTGGCCAATGAGCTGCCGATCCCATTCGCCACCCAGCCACCGCCGGAGAACCCCGGGCGTCCCGAGGGGTTGGCGGCATCATTTGCCTACCGCCGTCAGCTCAAACCCTCACGTCTGAAAACCCAGGAAGAGCCTCACTACGGCTTGGGACTGGAAGTTTATGCCCGGGTTACCAGCCCCCTGCGGCGCTATCTCGATCTGGTGATACACCAGCAGCTGCGGGCCCACCTTCAGGGGCGGGAACTCATGTCTCTTGAGCAGATCACCGAACGCATTGGTGCAGCCGAGGCGGTGGGTGGTGCGGTACGTCGCGCCGAGCGTCTCTCCAACAGCCACTGGAAGCTGATCTACCTGCAGCGCAATCCCGGCTGGCAGGGTCGGGCGGTAGTGGTGGCGATGGTGGATAACAGGGCCACACTGATGATCCCTGAGCTGGCGCTGGAGACCCGCATTCGTCTGCGCAAAGAGATCCCCCTGGATACGGAGGTGACGGTGGCGGTCAGGGAGATCGACCTGGAGGATCTGACGGCCTGGTTCAGACTGGTGGA
>JBEVXT010000615.1:2681-5788 GCA_040505955.1 Sedimenticola sp.
AGATCCTCCACTGCCTGTTGATGCGGATACTGCGTTGGCCTGAGCGGTCCCCTGTTAACAACTCAAGCTGATTTCCCGGTGGAATCTTGAGGCTGTCGAGGGAGACAGATGCATTCAGGATCTCCAGTTTGGCTCTGGCACGGTTGGTAATAGAACCAAATCGCTTCACCTGTCGATCACTGAATAGCTGCTCAGTCGCTTTGCATTTGAAGCTTTTGATCATGCCCTAATAATATGACGCATTACGTCATTCGTCAATGTGTACCGGAAGCGGGCACAAAGATCCCCCCGGTGGTTATTAACCCGATCTCGCATTTCTTCCGGCCACTCCCTATACTGGGATCCGCGAATATAAACATAGATTGATGTTGGAGAAAGATATGTCTGAAGAATCTGTTGAGATCCTTTCCAAAGCCCGGGAATCGCAAGGTCCTTCTGTAGATTTCAGTGCCTACTGCGAAGCGGAGTTCGAGCGGCGTAAGAACTCAGGCGAAGCGTTTGCCGAGGTGGACTATCGCGAGGCGATGGAGATGGTGCTGGTCAAGCTGCGGGCGTTGGAAGAGGAGGGCTACGCATGATCCCGGATTCAGCATCCCGGGGGTCGGAGTCAAACCGCCCGACAGTATTGATTTTACCCACCCCTGTTGCGCGGTTTGACTCCGACCCCTCCCGTTCCTTCACCCCATCCAACTACGGACTCTAGGATGATCATAACCGACATATCCGCCAAGAATTTTCTCAAATATGGCGAACTCAACCTCAATAACCTCCCCGCAAGCGGAGTCATCGCCATCGACGGCCCCAACGAGTCGGGGAAGAGCACGATTGGCGAGACCGTCTGTTTTGCTCTTTTTGGCCGTACCTTCTCCCTTGGTGAGAATGCCCTGAGCAAGCTGATACGTTGGGGGGAAACACACTGTTCGGTCAATCTGAGTTTTCGCACAGATGCCGGCGGTGCCTACGAGATTTCCCGTTTTCTTGATCGGGATGGCAATCACGGCGCACGTCTCAGCCGTGCCGGAGAGGATGAGCCATATGCCCGGGGCAATGAGGCAGTCGAGGATGCACTCTACGAGCTTCTCGGCTACGGCTATGACGAGTTTATAGAATCCTACTATTTGGCCCAGCGTGAGATCACTACGCCCCATCCCCATAGCCATGCAGTGAAATCGATGGCCGGAGTCTCCTCCCTGGAGTATGTGGCGTATGAGTATGAGAGGGAGATCGAACAGGAGCAGCAAGCGGTTGCCATGGCGGCTGTTGAGGTGGACGGGCTCGATAAGGAACTCTCTGAGCTGGCATTGAATGAGGGAGCCCTTGCAGCACTTGAGGCGGAACGCAATGGTCTGATCTCGGCATCAACAACCCTGCAGGGGGAGGTGGATGGTCTGAATACCGCCTCCACCGCCTACCAGAATGGTGTGCCAAAAGTCCGCAGCGCCGGAAAGGCCCAGGGGCGTGCCCGCTTCTTTCGTTTTACCATGCTGCTGCTGGCGCTTGTTCCAGCAATCTCCTGGGGGCTTATTCAACAGCTGCCAGATCATGGATATACCCAGCTGCTACAGGAGTACCTGACTCGCTTTGTGCCGTATTGGGGTGACCAACAGGTTCCCTGGCTGATCTATGGAGCGGGGGCGTTTGCACTACTCTCTCTCCTGTTCTGGCTCCGTGTGGCGGGTCGGGGGGCGGCTGTCAGGAAGTTGCACTCTCTCTCCAGTGAACTGGCGGAACGCCTCAAATCAGTGGACAACCGGGTATCTGAGTATAGTGCTTACCTCACTGATGATGAGGCAGCGGCAGATGAGCTGCAACAGCGGCCCACAAGCAGCGATATCGCCGACTTTAACCGCAGGGTTTCCGGTTTCCTCGCCACACCCTCAGAGGTACGGGGCTTTGCCGGTCGCGAGTTGGCATGGATGCGTCTGGCGCTGCAGAAACTGCAGGAGCAGATGGTTCACAAGGATCAGATGATCCGTAGCGAGAGTGAGCGGCGGCGCACCTCCGAGGCTCTGCTTAAGGCACGGGAAGCGGTACAGTTGCGCAGTGCCGCCCATGAACAAAGAATCGAACAGCGCGGGCTTGCCCTGGAACTGCTCTCAGGTTGCTGCCGCCACCTCTCTCAGCATTTTAACCGTGATCTCCGTGATCTGGTGGGTAAAACCCTGCCGATGTTTACCGACAACCGCTATGAGCATCTGCAGATCGATGATGAACTGACCGTCAAGGTCTTCTCCAGCGATAAGCGTGATTTTCTCGATCTCGAAGAGATCTCCAGCGGTACCCAGCGCCAGATTATGCTGGCGCTACGGCTGGCGCTGGTGCAAAAACTGGTCAACAGCACCCAGGGTGGACGGCAGTTCCTTTTCCTCGATGAGCCCTTCGCCTTTTTTGATGAAGAGCGTACCCGCAGCGCGTTGAATGCACTGCCGGAATTGAGTGATGAGATCAGCCAGATCTGGATTGTCGCCCAAACCTTCCCGGCGGATCAGCCGTTTGATTTTGCCCTCTCATGTACAAGGGATCAGGTGGCTCTAACCTGAAAGAGCGCTGGTTACGGTAGGTGTACGGGGTCGGAGTCAAACCGCCCGATAGTATTGGTTTTATCCACCCCTGTTACGCGGTTTGACTCCGATCCCAACCCGAAGAGGTAGTCACCCAACTGCTGAATACCAGCCTTGGCCCCGTTAAGGCTTTTGGCTTCGGACTTTTGCTGGTACGTCAGATTTAGTGCATATGCTAGACTTACTCTATTGTAAAGAGCCTAACAGAAGGTAAGACACTAATGATCGCGACTATCAGCAGCAAAGGCCAACTCACCATTCCCAAAAAGATCAGGAATCAACTACACCTGCACACTGGAGACAAAGTAGAGTTTTTTCTCGATGAGCAGGGACGGCTTGAGATCATCCCGGTCACTTCCAGCGTAAAGAAGCTTAAAGGCATGGTGCCCCCTCCGAAAAGGGCACTCAGTCTTGATGAGATGGACAGTGCTATACGTAGCGGGAGAGACGAGTGATTGGGCTTGATACCAATATTCTGGCCCGTTACATTATCCAGGACGACCCCGTCCAGGCCGCACGGGCAACTACGCTGATTGAGAATAGCTG
>JBEVXT010000616.1:0-1846 GCA_040505955.1 Sedimenticola sp.
ATTATCCATGGAGAACAGAAACCATTGATCTTCTTGGCAGTTGTGAAACATATTAAGACTACTACAACATTGTCAAAGACACTGTCCTACGAAACATGACTGAATTTGAGAATAATGCTGAAGAGCTTGATCTTGCCATGAAGAATATTGGATCCTTGCCAGAAAATATATGGGATCGGGTGGCTGCAGGACAACAACAACAAAGATATGATGAGCAGGATGAAAAAACATATTACAGAGGATACAGAGGTGGACACATTCCTTGAAAATGTCCCTGTCCTCCCAGAAATGGGAGTTACCTCAGAGAAAGATTACACGGTAGAAATCCAGTCTAGAAAAAGTTCAACTGAGGACTATTTATCTACTGTCAGATCTTTCAACAATCGATATAAACAACTCTTTGAAATGATTTTGAGTTGGTGCAGGAAGCAAGTCTTTGCAATGAAAAATGATATTAAAGAACCCCCATTTTACACATTTGTGACTGGCGGTGCAGGAACAGGTAAATGTCACCTTATCCGCACAATTGTGAAAATGGTGGATAGGGAACTACGACCCATATGCAACTCTCCAGACAAATACACTGTACTGACTATGGCCCCTACTGGAATTGCAGCATTAAACATTGATGGGACCACCATACACCAGGCATTATCTATACCTGTGAATGTCAAAGAAAATGACTATCCACCAGTGTCTCATGAAAAAATGGCTTCCTTACGCAATGTACTGGATAACTTGTATCTTGTAATAATTGATGAGATGTCCATGGTTAGTCTTCAACTTCTAGCCCTTGTCCACAAGCGACTACAAGATATTCGTGGAGTTTATAGCCCAGATATTGTATTTGGAGGTTACAGAATCCTTGCTATAGGGGACCTTTATCAGCTTGAACCTGTGAGACAGAAAGCAGTGTATGCTTTGCCAACGGACCCATATCAGGCTCTCAATCCTTTTCACTTATGGAGGGATGTCTTTCATGTTTTTCAGCTAAATGAAATAATGAGACAAAAAGATGATGATGGTTTTGCAGCTCTGTTGAACAGGATTCGTATTGATGCAGTACCTGATGATGATGCTGCAACACTCCAGTCTAGAATTATCTCTTCCATGGACAAGAACTACCCTCATGATGTTCTGCATGTGTTTTCTACTAATCGTCTAGTAGATGAACACAACCTAAAGATGCTTGGTACTTTGAAAAGTCAGCTTGTAACACTAATTGCCGTTGACTCCAAGAAGGACACGCACACTAATCTGGCCACTGTTTCCATTATGCCTGATGATCCATCACTGTCATGTGGCCTTATTACATCCTTGACATTGGCCATTGGAGCAAAGGTTATGTTGACGAGAAACATTGATGTGGCTGATGGACTTGTGAATGGTGCGCAAGGTAGTGTTGTTAGCTTCAAACATATAAATGACAACAGGGAAGAACCCATTGCTACAGTCTGGGTCAAGTTTGACTCGCCCTCTGTTGGTCAGCACCACAGACGGACGTTTCCATGTGCTATACCAGGAGCTGTGTTGATCTCACACCAAGAAAGCAGATGTTATTACATAGGAACGGTGCCATTCAAGTGTGTCGTAAACAGTTTTCACTGAAGCTAGCATTTGCCAGCACAGTACACAAAGTACATGGATTGTCACTGGACAAAATTGTTATTTCTTTTAAACATTCTTTCAGACCTGGACAATGATATTTGGCACTTAGTAGAGCAAAAACAATGAAAGGTTTATATCTACAAGACTTTGACAGATCAAAGATCAAAACCAGCAAAATAGCACAAAGTGAAATGGAACGATTAAAAAAAGACATGAGCATTGAAGAACCAGAAAGAGG
>JBEVXT010000617.1:0-7783 GCA_040505955.1 Sedimenticola sp.
GTGCTCACAAAAATCCATGTTGTGGTGATGCGATACGTTGCTGGGTGGTGTGAAATAGGTTGATTCTATGGGTTGAAATTCCTATCCTTCGTAATAGATTGCCAAGCTCTTTAACCCCTGTTTACCAGAGATCTTTTCTAAGGCGTAATGGAGAAGTACTAGAGAATCGCACGTAAAACGTGACCTCTGTGTGAGATCGCTCTAGCTGTGTTAACGGATTAAAACCAACGCAAGAATGCCGTTAACTCCGTGTTAGCGTGTCGGAATCATCTAGAATACCGTAGTGATACGCACCCTCCAAGACACCGCTGACATAATAGCCATTCAAGCCTTTGAATCCCCCTTGTGCATGATAGATTTGAATCGCTGGTTTTTTCTGTTTAGCCTTCATTACTTGCTTCACCAACTGCTCATCGGCATTACGCACCATCACGCCCTTAAAGCTTGCGGTTAGTGGAAAAATATCATTTCCACTGTCTCCACAAAACACAACATCCTGGCCTGCTTGATATTCTTTGGCGACAAACTCCAGGGAGGTCTGTTTAGTGGCACTGGCAGGAAGCACATCTAACAATCCATTGCCGTTTTGTGAATCGAAACTGTAGACCAGCACCTCATCAAACTGACCACCAACCCGTTGCTCAACTTCTGCCATAATTGCTTCCCGTTGAGCGTGATCAACATAGTAGCTCTGCTTGAATGAATTGAGGTGAATCGCCTCTTGTTCGCGCATGCCTTGAACCTCAGCTATTGCCTGACGGATGGCCACGTTATCCCAGCGTGGACTCATCGCATGTACATGATCGATCCAGCCCTGATCCATGTGCCATTCACCCTCAATGTAACGACGAATGGTGGTACCCACATCTCCACACAGAATATCGGGATGGCGTACATCGTATTCCTCAATCGCTTGTTCGGTCAATTGCAGATTGCGTCCGGTCACATAGACCACCAGCACTCCCTGTTTAGTCGTCCATTCGTTAAACAGTGAAATCGCCTTCTCATCCTGTGGCCATTCTCCATTGGGCAGCAGGGTACGATCCAGATCGGTAGCTAAAATTTTCATTTCAAACCTCTAAATAATCATGCATCTTAATTAGTGACTTAGAAAATATTTTTCTGTTGTTTTTACAGGAAAATAATTTCGTGAAGGAACTATACCCGCAGGGTATCATGGATTTGCGGCTCTGCCGCATTAGTGACTTAGAAAATATTTTTCTGTTGTTTTTACAGGAAAATAATTTCGTGAAGGAACTATACCCGCAGGGTATCATGGATTTGGGGCTCTGCCGCATTAGTGACTTAGAAAATATTTTTCTGTTGTTTTTACAGGAAAATAATTTCGTGAAGGAACTATACCCGCGGGGTATCATGGATTTGCGGCTCTGCCGCATTAGGATACTGATAAATTTTTGATTCACCTTGTGCGCTCACATGGTGAATTGAAAAATGGTGGGTCTCCAAGTTGGCTTGCAGCATGGCAGATTCTGTGCCATTCACCCATGTCAGGTTCAGCTCGTTCTGTGGTGAATCTCCCACCTCCAAGGTGCCGTTAAATGCGTTCGATGTATTGCGCAGGTGCATCATCTCTAATTGGTCGAGCACCACATTGCGCTTCATTCCTTGTTCGATCGCATCTAAGGTTAAGGTGGTGCGATTGATTTCTTTATGACCCGCCGCCTCACCGTTGTCGGCTGCCGCATAATCATTCTTGCCCGCAAATAGATCGAGATACCAGACCTGTGGAATGCCCGGCATAAACAGTTGAATAGCCCGCGCCAACCGCAGTTTATGTTCATCTTCGCCCAAGGCACTGAAATAGGTGGCATTCACCTGATAGTAGGCAATTTTCTTGCCGTCAGGCCCGAATAGGTTTTTCACTCGCCCACCGCGCGTCATGATGCGCTTAATGATGTTTTCGATCTCGACTTCGGACAATAACCCTTTTTGATAATTGCCTTCCACCTCGGCGCCTGCAAGATCCAGTACTGGAATACCGTCATGGCATCCCAGCATATTAACGGTTCGAATGCCGTCACGTTGAATCTCTTCGATCCAACGCTGAAGGTGTTGATGTGTTCCTCGATCCAATGCGTCGATCAGCAGTCCCGGCAGAAAAAAGTCATAGATGGGATAGCCAGCTTCGGATACCTCACGGTGCAACTGCTTGCCATATTGGGCATGTATTTCGGGTAATAAGGTGAGTTGGTATGATTTTGCAATCGCCTGTAGCCGATCCAGGTATTTCCAGGTCCCTGGCTTGTTAAAGAAGTTGCTTGACCCTGGATTTTTGTGCAAATAGGCAAACGCATCCAACCTGATCAGTTTACCACCATAGTCTGCCAATTTCTTGAACGTTTCATCATAGAACTCCCAAACCACTTCAGATTCTGCATTGAGATCCATCTGCCCTAAGTATCGGCGTTTAGATTCAACTATATCTGCCACCTGCTCGAAATAATCTTGATGCTCACCAAAATCCACATCACGAAAATCTTCCCTGGCGGTAATCTTGGCATTCACCTGTTTCAGTATACGACCCCGTGCTTCGGTTGAAAGTATGCGCAGGTGTTGCAGATCAGACATCTCCAATTCTCGATAATTGATTTCCTGATAGAAGGTGTTCCAATAGGGGCGTTCTGTTCCATCTGGAAATCTGACCATCAGTATCGGCAGACCTGGTTTGCGCATAAACAGCTTGTTAAGATGCTCTTGGTTGGGAATCACATAGCACTCATCCTCCAACTCGCCTTCACCTTCCCAGAATTTATTCCAATCCACGAAGAAATCGCGATATTTCGATCGATCACCTTTTTCCAACATATCCAGAAACTGGCGTGATCTTACGGAAAGATGATTGAGCACAAAGTCGAATTTCAGAACAATGTTCATTTTGTCGAGTGCTGCAAGATCCTCCGGTGAGACCAACTCATCGTTGAGATCATAACTATTGATGGAAAAGCCACGGTCCAAATCACTCTGGAAAAAGGTGGGGAGAATATAGAATAGAGAAAATACGTCAAGAAATTCGGGGCGCTGAAGCAGTGCTATCGTATCACTCAGTTTTGTCCCGATACTATCGGGGTAGGCGTTAAACATTACGCCATTGGGTAAAAATTGTTTTTGCACTAACATTCTCCTTGCTTATTGGATCTGTTTGGTTGTTTGCCGGTCTACTCCAGCATTTTTGTAGAACCTTATCATGAAATAGCAGAGTGTGAAATTAAATTCTGAAAGGAGGCTATGCAAAATACGATTAATAAAGAAAAGGGAGTAATGACGATATGCACCGTCGCTTTTGATCCACTTGTGGCATCAAAAAGTCGACAATTTTGTGCATTTTTAGGTAAGGCTACGGTTATTTATGTACCATGAAAATCACCGAAATAGTAGGTGTCCCCATAGGGAAGACATTTAGAAAAGCTTTTAACACAGGAGTTTTCAGACAAAATAAATATTATGGGAAACTGTGTGGTGAAGCAGGGAGCCTAACCGTAAAGGTTGTTCCTTCTCCGACCTTGGAATCGACCTGGATCTCACCTTTATGTTTTCTGACAATATCATAAACGATGCTTAAACCTAACCCTGTTCCCTGGCCGACGGGTTTGGTTGTGAAAAATGGATCAAACAGCTTGGTGATATTTTCCTGGGGTATTCCACAACCTGTATCAGAAATTGTAATATTTGCATATTGTGTATCCTGCCAGGTTTTTATGGTTATTTGACCACGATCTTTTATAGCCTGGCTGGCATTTATCAGTAAATTAACCAAAACTTGATTTATTTCCTGGCTGTTACAATTAACGATAAGGCTTTCATCTGCATACTTTTTTATTATGTCTGCTTTATACTTCAGATCGTTCCTGATAATATTTAAGGTTGATTCAATCAACTCCTCAATAGAACTGTCTTGTTTTTCGTCATGATCGATTCTGGCAAAATCTTTTAGGTCCAAAACGATTTTTTTTACCCTTCTGCTACCTTCAAGGCTTTCATCAATGAGGTTGTTAATATCTTCAGTGATGTAATCAATATCGAGTTTTTGGCGTAGTTGTTCAACGGAACTCTTCTCGTCTGGACAATATTGCCGCGCAATTTTCTCCAGTTCACTCTGATACATCAAAAGATCGGCAGAATAGTCTTTAAGTGTTTTTATATTACTTGTAATAAAGCTAATGGGGTTGTTAATCTCATGGGCAACACCGGCGGCTAACTGACCGATAGAGGCAAGTTTCTCGGATTGGAACAGGCTTAAGTTGGCTTCTTTAAGCTGTTCCATGAGTTGACGAATTCGTAGGCCGGCCTTGACTCGAGCAATAAGTTCTTCAGATGTAATTGTTTTGGATAAATAATCATCAGCACCAATATTTAAAGCGGCTGTTTTTGACTCTGAAGTGTCACTGGTTGAAAGTAGTATAAAATAGATGTTTTGGGTACGTTCTGCACCTTTGACAGCTTTACAAAAATCTACACCATCCATTACCGGCATTTGTTTGTCAGAGAGAATAAGATCAACAGTATTGTTCTCGACAATCTTTAAGCCTTCCTTACCGTTAATTGCAGTTAAAATCTCATAATCGGAACCTTGTAAGATACCGGTCAAATATTCAATAACTGTCTGACTGTCATCAACGATAAGAATCTTGGCAGCACTCATAGTTTTAAACCAGAATACTTGATGGCGTCGCAAAAAGTCCGCTCTACTGCGTCGTAGCACGTTTTTGTTCGCTCGACATACCATATGTATGGTCTTAATCTCAAAAAAGCACTACTCCTCGGAGTCTACGCTACCTGTATAGCGAACTTTTGTGCTTAGCCATCCAATACTTTTTACGAGCACATCAATACTTCAATTATATAGTAATGGTCATATAACCTATGCTTTCAATTAATACGCTTCAGTCTTTCCATAAATTGAGTGCAGTAAATCAAATATACATTGGCTACAGGGTAACAATTATTTGTTCATTGCTTTTTCAACAGCCACTGCAACGGCAACTGAGGCACCAACCATTGGATTATTGCCCATGCCGATAAGCCCCATCATTTCTACATGGGCAGGTACGGAAGAAGAACCGGCAAACTGAGCATCAGAGTGCATTCGTCCAAGTGTATCGGTCATGCCGTAAGAAGCAGGACCTGCTGCCATGTTGTCAGGGTGAAGAGTTCGTCCTGTTCCACCGCCGGAAGCGACAGAAAAATGCTTTTTACCCTGGAGTAAACATTCTTTTTTGTATGTCCCTGCAACAGGATGCTGAAACCGGGTTGGATTGGTAGAATTACCTGTAATTGAGACATCAACGCCTTCAAGGTGGTTAATTGCTACACCTTCACGAACATCATCTGCTCCATAACAGCGGACTTGGGCGCGTTCACCGTCAGAGTAGGAAGTTTCATTAACAGTTTCTACAGTACCAGAGTCAAAATCAAACTCAGTCTGTACATACGTAAAGCCGTTAATTCTGGAAATGATAAAAGCAGCATCTTTGCCAAGACCGTTAAGAATTACCCGGAGCGGTTCTTTTCGCGCCTTGTTTGCTGACCTTGCTAGGCCGATAGCACCTTCGGCTGCAGCAAATGATTCGTGCCCTGCAAGAAAAGCAAAACATTTTGTTTCTTCTTTTAAAAGCATTGAGGCAAGGTTCCCATGCCCGATCCCAACTTTTCTATCATCTGCAACAGAACCTGGAATACAAAAACACTGCAACCCTTCACCAATTGCTTGGGCAATATCGGTAGCATTTTTAAGCCCTTTTTTTATGGCGATTGCTGCCCCAACGGTATATGCCCAGCAGGCATTGTCAAAACAGATAGGCTGGACATCTTTAACTATTTGAGCAACATCTACACCAGCCTCATCGCAGATTGTTTTAGCATCTTCAACTTTATCCATACCATACGGTTTGATGGCGGTAATAATTTGGTCTATTCTTCTTTCATAACTTTCAAATAATGCCATTTGTAACTCCTCTCTTATTCGTGTCGTGGGTCAATTGTCTTTACTGCATCTGCAAAACGCCCATATGTGCCTGTACATTGTTTAACTGCATCATTTGCATCGACACCTTTTTTAATGAGTTCCATCATTGGTCCGATTTTGACAAACTCATAACCGATAGGCTGATCATTTTTATCAAGAGCAACTTTATTAACATACCCTTCAGCGACTTCAAGATATCTGGCCCCCTTAGCATTTGTACCGTAAAGAGTGCCCGTAACTGAACGAAGGCCTTTGCCAAGATCTTCAAGACCTGCACCGATGGGTAGCCCTCCTTCGGAGAAAGCGGTTTGGCTTCGTCCGTAGACAATTTGGAGGAAAAGCTCTCTCATAGCGACATTGATGGCATCACAAACAAGATCGGTATTTAAGGCTTCAAGAATTGTTTTACCTGGCATAATTTCAGAAGCCATTGCTGCGGAATGGGTCATTCCTGTGCAACCAACAGTTTCAATAAGGGCTTCTTCAATAATACCTTTTTTTACATTTAGAGTGAGCTTGCAGGCTCCTTGTTGAGGTGCACACCAGCCAACCCCGTGAGTCAGACCTGATATGTCGGTTACTTCCTTGGCTTTTGTCCATTTTCCTTCTTGAGGAATAGGGGCAGGGCCATGGTTTGGGCCTTTTTTGACAATGCACATTTCTTCTACTTCTGGTGAATACATCATTTTACGTCTCTCCTGAATATTTATTCCACTTACTTACAATATCTTCTAATTCTTCATATTTCCTTGGCCAGTAACACTTAATACTGAACGCCACAACTTATCGGCTTCTTCCAGCTGTTTTCTCTTGCCTACCGAAGCATCCATGGGAATATGAATGAATTGATTGTTCCAATGGCCGATAAGCAGTTTCGTCTTCCCAGCCATACCGGCATGGACAGCATCACGGCCTAGAAGGCCGCAAAAGACACGGTCACTGGCATTAGCCGGAAGACTGCGAATCATATAACTCGGATCAATATATTTCAATGAAAAATCAATACCTTTCTCCATAAAATGAGAGCTGATCTGTTCCTTAAGAAAAAGTCCGATGTCATTTAACTTGATATTTCCCGATGGATCTTTTCCACTCGTACTATCATCGAAAAATTTCTGGCCGGCTCCTTCAGCTACCACGACAACAACGTGTTTTCGGTTTGCAAGTCGTTTTTCAAGGCAGGCAAGAAAACCATTTGGTCCATCTAAATCAAAATCTACTTCAGGCACCAGCACAAAATTTACATCTTGCCTGGCTAAAGCGGCTGTCGCGGCAATATACCCGGAATGGCGTCCCATCAGTTTGAGCAAACCAATACCGTTAGGATAACCCTCTGCCTCGCTATGGGCCCCATTAATTGCTTGGCTCGCAACATCCACTGCAGTATCAAATCCAAATGATCGGGATACAAGATATATATCATTGTCAATGGTCTTAGGGATGCCAATAACACTGATTATAAGCTTTCTTTTTGTGATTTCATCGGCAATTTTAGCTGAAGCTTTAAGGGTGCCATCGCCGCCAATCATAAAGATGATTCCAATATCCATTTTTTGCAGAGTATCAACAATTACCTCGATATTTTGTGCTCCACGGGACGAGCCAAGTATAGACCCGCCAATGTCGAGGATATCTTTTACCGAATCCGGGGTGAGTGGTGTTGGCTGATGATTATATTTAGGAACTAATCCCTGCAGGCCATAGCGAATTAGGTGGGAATTACCACCCATCTTGGTGCAATCGACTCCGACCCCTGGTGAAAAGACCCTCTTGGCAGGGGGTACTGAATAGTTACTAGTT
>JBEVXT010000618.1:0-12406 GCA_040505955.1 Sedimenticola sp.
TTCAATAATTTCTTCTTCAGAACGTAATTTAAAAATACTTTCAGAGCAATCTGCTAAAAAATGAGGCATTGTTTCTCCTGTGGATATATTTACTACTGCTAGTCGAGTAGAGTCAGGCGCGCGCAACCACAGGTGAAGAGTTTCCGGCCTGCACCCTTTCGGTTGTGCAGCGGGATCCTATTTCCCCCATAATCCACGTTTCCTGTGCCCTCTCTAAAATTCTGTACGTTGGGTTTTCCCCCCCCCAGTACGGCTTCAAGAACAGGTAGTACAGATAAAGCCTGCAACTACCAACGTCCTCCCTTAAATCCTGCCCGACATACAGGTTTCGCCACCAACTTTACCCTTAACTCCAATCCCGATTGATGCTCTTATACGCGACAACTCGGTTTCTGCTGTTAGCGTCCCTGTCCCCTCTATACCGAGAGTACAAAGCAATGCTGTTGGAATCGGGATTCAGGCCAAAGCGTGTAGAGCTTATACCAAAGGATATGGAATATGCCGGAATATCTGCACTACGAGGGTGGATTCGATCAATCTGGTTGCCCTATACAGAGCGGCTTCCAGAAAACAGCGGTTTATCGAAGTGATCTCTACCCGCTGTGTTGAGAGAGAGGTGATCGACTTGAACGGTATAATTCAGGTGTCGATGGCAAGGCTTGAAGTTGAAACGGAAAAAACTGAGTGACTACTCAGCTACAACCCCAATTCTTGCTCAAAGATCTCTACGCGGAAGTGTGAGTAGTTGTCGAAGGCTCTAAATAGCACACCATGTAGTTTCTGGCATGGCGAGGAAGCGCGTCTTAATTTAGAACAAAGGAATTTCTGTACGGTGTTTACGTTGTTTTTGTATCGCTCGTGTAGATCTCTTACCTCTTCAAGAGATAAATCGGCTTCATAATTCCGATAAAATCTCCTTTTTATACACTCAATAAAGCGACTATCCTGTACCAACTCTTCTGCATTCCACCAATCAGGTTCGACATCCATAAGCATGCGATGATTTGTCTTGGAGTATCCTGTAATCTTTATTGCATACGACATGCTGATAGCCTTAGGGATTATGAGAGAAACGTTATGTGCAAAACCCCGAGATTATAGCAATACACTCTGTTACATGCCAATCAGCATATTGAGAAGAAATTCATATCCTAATAAGTTAGAAGTCAATGCCATTAACTTAGGTGGGAAATTCCCCATAAACTTCAGGCTCGTCATTCCCGTGTAGGCGGGAGTAGTGGTGCAGGGATGCACCGTTTACGGACCAAAGGATGGAATCCAGGGGTGAGCACTCCGTAGCGCTGGATACCCGCCTGCGCGGGTATGACGGGAAAGAGGGAAGTTCGACCACTGGGTTTCAACCTATGCAGGGATGCACCGTTTACGGACCAAAGGATGGAATCCAGGGGTGAGCACTCCGTAGCGCTGGATACCCGCCTGCGCGGGTATGACGGGAAAGAGGGAAGTTCGACCACTGGGTTCCAACCTATGTAGGGATGACCATGGTATTAAGCTTAAGATAATGACATTGAATCAGAAGTACCTCTCCAGGGTAAATTTAAGATGGCTGTCATCAGCATATCCTGTGACTGGATCGGAGCTGTCATCGATAAAGTAGAAGCGGGCATCAAGGCTCGCTTTCCAGTTGTCACCGTAACGGCGGCTCGCTTCCAGTGAGAGGCTTTTGCTGCGGTAGTCGAGGTCGTAGCCGATGCCGCCCAGCAGTTCACTGCCGGCTTCATCGTTGAGGGCGAGCCTTGCGCCGAGGAAGAGGTCGTTCTGCATGATGACGCTGGGGTCGGTGCCGCGTTCGTCCCAGCCGTACTCCATTAGCAGGCCGAGATCGGCGCTGCTTTCGTTAATACCGACGAGGGTGTATTCGAAACCACCGTGGGCGGCCCAGTAGCGGCTGCTTTCGCTGTCGCGGTGGCGTGTCTCCAGCTTCCACAGCCACTCTTCGAGTGTCGCCTGAAGGTCGAGCCCGACCTGATTCATCTGCTCGTAGTAGGGGATCAGTACGGGTGTGGCGCCTTTGGTTCCGGCGTCCAGCCGGGGATCGCGGTTGGTGCCGTGAAACCAGTGCAGGCCGATGTCGTAGTCACCCAGGGTGTGGCTCCAGCGCAGTGCGATATCGGGATGGCGGTCGCCGTTGGATGATTGATACTGGGTTTGACCGGTATCCACCACCAGTGAGCTGCGCAGGCGGCCCTCGATGCCGGGGTAGGTACGTTGGCGAAAACCGGGCAGTAGAAAGAGATCGACAATACCCCAGTCACGCTCGAAGGAGAGGTTGATCATCGGCTGACCCAGTTTGCTCTCACCCCCCACATCCTCAACGCTGTCGCTCTGGTTGATGACATCCACCAGGTGCTGGAATTCGGTAACCCCCCAGAAGACCTTGCCGACTCCCGCTCGCAGCTCCCAGCCGTCGCCCAGGTGGTTCCACATCAGTTCACGGATATCACCATGGCTGCGTTCGCTGTCGTTTTGATCCAGGCGCAGGAATGGCTTGAAGGTGAGAGTGTCGTCGCCTCCATTCCAGCTCCAGAAAAGCTCAGGCTCAACAAAAGTCGAGAGGTTACTGTTCCCCTGTTGCCCTGAATATTGGGCATTCTCAGTAAAAAGGCGTAATTCAGCGCCCACCTTGGCGCTGAATTCAAAATCACCGTCGGCAATGGCACCCAGGCTTGCGCTAACCAGTAAGATGCCCAGGAGGGTATGAGATATACACTTTTTCATCGTGCGCGTTTGATGCTGTTTTTGCTGAAGTCGCTGTCGCTCAGGCCGGTGCTAAAACGGTAGTTGCTCCACTCCAGTGTGGTGCTCTTGCCACTCTGGTGATTGGTCATGGCGTAGCTGTCGGCACGCCAGTACTTACCCTGGTATTGCTGGTAGCTGTGGAAGGTGAGGGTCTTCAGCAGGCTGTTTTTGCGGTCATAGAACTCGGTTTTACGGGGACGGTACTCCTCTTTGTCGATCCAGACGATGCGGCGGGTGTAGCCGGAGTTTTTGTCTTCAGGATACTGTTCCACCTTGAAGCAGTCGTGACCGCTGACCGCTTCGTCGCCCAGGTATTTATAGCGGTATTTTTCCACTTCGAATGAGGTGAGATCCTCGTAAGCAAACTCAGAGCCCATGAAGGGGCCGGACTTATTGCGGGATGAGATGCGCTTGACACGTTTCAGTGCTGGCAGGTAGAGCCACTGGTCATCGGCTCCCAGTGGGTGGGAGAAGCTGAGAAAGGCGGTGCCTTTTACATCCCGGGGTTTGTCGAAGAGGCTCAGGCTCTTGTCACCGTCGCTTTCCAGTTCGAGTGATTTGATACGGATCTCACGCAGACTCTCCTGCCCCTGCTTATTGCGCAGGATCATCTTCATCTCCGCCTGCATATCACCCCAGCCAATATCCCGTGCCTTGCTCTCTTTGGCGATAGCCAGCCCCTTCTCTTCGGCGCTCTCTGCGTGGAGCCCAAAGGCGGCGGTGAGCAGGCAGATTGTGAGCAGCAGGTTAAACGGTTTTCTGAGCAAGTTCATTCTCAGTAACTCCTTCTGTTAGAGGTTCATTATCAAGTTTCATCAGCAGCGGCGGCAGAAAGAAAAAATCTACCGCCAGTGCTATCAGGATGGTGAGGGCGGTGAGCAGCCCCATGTCGGCATTCACCTTGAAAGAGGATTGCGCCAACACCATAAAGCCGCACACCAGCACCAGGGTGGTGATCCAGAGCGCCCGGCCGACACTGCCGAAGGCGTACTCCACTGCCTGCTGTGAGTCGGCGTTGCGATGGCGGCGGGCGTGCAGGTATTTGCTCAGAAAGTGCACTGTGTCATCAACGACGATACCCAGGGTCATACCGGCAACCACCGACAGCCCCAGCCCGACACGGCCGTCAATCAGGTACCAGAGCCCGAAACCGATGGCGGCGGGGGTGAGGTTGGGCAGCAGGCTGATCAGCCCAAAGCGCAGCGACTTTAGGGCGATGCCGAGAAGGAGAGAGATAAGCAGGAAGGCGGCGGCGATACCAATCAGCATGCTCTGGATATTGCGTTGGCCGATATGGGAGAACATCAACCCGGGGCTGGCCACCACTACCTTGTATTCCGGTGCGTGGCTGCTGAACCAGCCGTAGACGCGGCGCTCCAGGGCGATCTGCTCGTTACTGGTGATATTTTTAAAGGTGCCGATCAGGCGCGTGGAGGATTTGTCCACATTGAGCTGGTTGTTGAGATCGAGACCATAGGGGAGAGACATCTCGTAGAGCAGTAGGTACTGGGCGGCCATCTCCTGGGTGTCGGGCAGTTTGTACCAGTCGGGATCGTCGCCGTGCATATTGCGGTTGAGACGTTTCAGCGTGTCGCTAAGGGTGTTGACATGATCGGTCTCCGGCTGTTGCCGCAGCCAGTTGCTGAACTCTTCCAGGGTGTTGAGAAATGCCGGACTGTTGATGCCGCTGGAGACACCGCTGTCGATGGAGACCTCCAGGGTGGTCATGCCCGAGAGATGCTCCTGCATGTAGTCTGTTGCCTGGCGGAAGGGCACGCTGGTGTCCAGGTATTTGACAAAGTCATCATTGGTCTCGTTGAGCGGTGCGAAGACCATCATGGTGACCATTATCAGCGCCGTCACCGGCAGCAGTGGGGTGCGGTGGCGGATGATGAAATGAGCGAGGCTCTTCATGGTGTCGCGCTTCTCCTCATGCACCTGTTTGACCTTGAGCGGCAGCAGTGTGAGGAGGGCGGGGAAAACGGTGATCGAAAAGAGAAAGGCGAGCATCACACCGGTGGCGACCATGTTGCCGAGATCACGGAAGGGGGGGGAGTCTGAAAAGTTCATGCTCAGGAAGCCGATAGCGGTGGTGAGACTGGTGAGAAAGATCGGCTGAAAGTTAATCTGAAGGCTGTCTAAGATTGCCCGGCGTTTCTCCACCCCATGGCGCATTTCGTAGAACATGGTGGTGAGAATATGCACACAGTCGGCCACCGCCAGGGTCAGTATCATGGTCGGGGCGGTGGCTGAGGGGCCGGTCAGATAGAGGCCGCTCCAGCCGGCAAGTCCCATGGTGGTGAGGATACTGAAAATAATTATCACCACGGTTGAGAAGGTGCCGGAAAAGGTGCGCAGCATCAAAATCATGGTGATAACAACAATGCCAAACATCAGGGGCACCAGCGTCGCACTGTCGTTCAGTGACGCTTCGGCAAAGCTGTTGTTCATCATTACCATGCCCGAGAGGTAGAGATCAAAGTCGGGGTTTTGTTGCAGAAAAACGTCGGTCATCTCCCGTACCTTCACTGCCACCTCAGGAATCTCTTTAACGGTATTGATGCCCGGCAACTGGATGGAGACGTTGACCACCGAGGTTGAGCCGTCTGCGGAGATCAGCTTGTGCTGCAGCAGTGGTTCCGATAGGGCAATCCGGCGCACCCGCTCTATGTCGGCCTGATCCAGGGCGAGTGGCTCCAGCGTCAGATCCTCGACGATCAGATCATCCTCCTCGGCCCAACTGTACTGGTAGTTGGTTATCGAATCGACGCGGGTGGAGTAGGGAATCTGCCAGGAGGCTTCGGTGAGTTGGCGAATCGCCTCCAGATGTTGTGGCGTAAAGATACCTCCGCTCTTTGGGGCCAGCACGAAAGCGACGTTATCGCTCTTGATGTAGATCTTCTGCATCTCCTCATAGGCGGTGAGCTGCGGGTTCTCTTTGCCGAAGAATGTGCGGTAGTCACTCTTAAAGACCAGCTTGCTGCCGCCGGCCGCTGCTGCCAGCACAAAAATCAGGGCGGCAACGACTATCCACAGCGGATGTCTGAGCACCAGTTTGAACAGCTTGTTTTTCATTTACAGGTCTCCATGCGTGTCGCCGGAATCAGAAAGGTTCAAGGTGATGCCCCTGGACTCAAGAACAGCGATCTCTTCGCTGAAGATGTCACAGAGCAGGTTCTTTATGAGCGCAGTGGAATCGGCCTCACTACTGAGGGGGTGCCAGCCGAGACCGTCGAGCATGATATTGGCGTTGCTTATCAGTTCATGTTCGATCGAGAGTCCGCGTCTGCACTCACAGGTGTTGGTATCGCCGGCGAGCAGTGCGATGGTGCCGAAGCCGAGGGACCAGTTGGCAAAGGCGACCTGCTTGGGGCTCATATGGTTCGGTAGGGTGAGTTCCCCTCGCTCAACTGCTTCAGCGATAACGTTAAGAAAGCTGCTCAGAAGCGCGTTTTCCCGCTCCTGAAATTCGATCCGGCGTTGCTCGGAGGCGCGCTCAAAGAGGGCCGGTGACATGGCCGAGAGCACCAGCAGAAAACGGTTAGGATAGAGCAGGGCGTAGAGCAGGTAGGCCAGGTGTTGGGCCATCACCCGATCCCGGGTGCTGCCGCTAAATTCTGTTGCTTTGCCGAAGAGTCCGTTGAGGATAGCAATGCCCTGACAGCAGATACCTGTAAGGAGATCCTCTTTGCTGCTGAAGTGGTTGTAGATGGTGCCCTTGGAGTAGGGTACCAGAGCAGCCAGTTTATCCATGTTGAAACCGGCGACGCCGCTTTTTTCGATAATCGACAGGGCGCTATCCAGCAGCTCTTTTTCACGCGCCTGGAGGCTCTGTTGGTTGACGATTTTTGGGCTCATTCAGGTATTGTCCCGGCACAATAGTTCAGTAAGAGATCACGATGGAACAGTAGGAGCGAACTTGTTCGCGAAGAGCATGATTCTGAGCTGATCGCGAACAAGTTCGCTCCTACAGCCTTAGTCACCAAAGTCGGTTTTTAATTGACGATCCGTCAGTGACGATTCGTCAATAATGGGCCGGATTTACCTGAGTGTCAAGTTGAAGTGATCTATTGGCTATTCAACTGGCGGGCGAGTGCCCACTACGATTAACTTAAGCCTAATACCACCGTCATCCCGGTATAGGCCGGAACCCAGAGGTTGAGCTCCCCTCTTTAACGTCATACCCGCGCAGGCGGGTATCCAGCGCTACGGAGCGCTGCCCCTTGGATTCCCGCCTGCGCGGGAATGACGAGTCTGATGTTTACAGGGAATTTTTCACCTAAGTTAATGGCATTGGGCGAGTGCCCACTGAACATGCTCTCTGACAATCTCTTCTTTATGTGAGCTGTTGGTTTGTAAAACAGAGGTAACATTATGATCAGACTTGGAATTACCAAGGGCAACAGCAATATTTCTCAACCAGCGGGTATGCCCGAGACGGCGAATGGGTGAACCCTCCAGGCGCTTGAGAAACTGAGCCTCAGACCACTGAAACAGCTCAATCAACAGGGCTGAATCAAGGCCGTTGCGGGGTAGAAAGTCGCTCTCCTCTGCAATAGCTGCAAAACGGTTCCAGGGGCAGGCGAGCAGGCAGTCATCACAACCATAGATGCGATTGCCGATCAGTGGCCGCAGTGATAGCGGGATCGCCCCCCGGTGTTCAATAGTAAGGTAGGAGATGCAGAGGCGGGCATCGACCCGGTAGGGGGCGATGATCGCCCGGGTGGGGCAGAGGTCGATGCAGGCGCTGCAGCGACCGCAGTGATCTCTCTCCGGCGGATCGACCGGCAGGGGCAGGTCGGTGTAGAGCTCACCGAGAAAAAACCAGGAGCCCGCCCGGCGGTTGACGATATTGCTGTGCTTGCCGATCCAGCCGAGCCCCGCCTTCTCCGCCAGTGGCTTCTCCATCACCGGGGCGGAGTCGACAAAGGCGCGGTAACCGAAGGGGCCGACATGCTCCTCAATACGCCGGGCCAGTTTCTGCAGCCGGTTGCGCATCAGTTTGTGGTAGTCGCGCCCGAGGGCGTAGCGTGAGATATAGGCCTGTCGGGAGTTGTTCAGTACCGCCTGTGGGTCATCGTTGTCAGGGAGGTAGTTCATGCGTACCGAGATAATCCGGCGGGTACCGGCAACCAGTAGCTCCGGGCGGCTGCGTTTGAGGCCATGTTCCGCCATAAAGCCCATGTCGCCCTGGTGATTTTCAGCAAGCCATTTCCCCAATCGTACTTCTGCCTCTTTCAGGTCAGTATCGGTGATGGCAAGTTGCTGAAATCCAAGCTCTGCGCCCCACTTTCTGATGTCGTTGGCGAGAGCAGTGAAATCGGTAGGTTTTTCCGGGGTGGTCATGGACGGACTATATCAGTACTTGATTACCCCTGAAACTTGGCCGGAAATAAACACGACTCTGTTGGATCATGGCGTAGGAGCGAACTTGTTCGCGAAGAGTCTCCTACGAAGCTAATCGCGAACAAGTTCACTCCTACCATTGATTTCATGATTATTGTGCATAGTCATTAAACGCAAATATGGATCCATCGGTGATGATTAGCTGGTCGGCGGCGCTACACCTGCGCTGATCAGAAACTGTCGCAGGTGCCGGATCTCCTGCTTGTTGCAAACGCCGCTGTGGTGGGGGCGGTGGATGGAACTCTCAACCTTGTTGAGCAGGAGCCCGATACGGGCACCGTGACCGGTTTGCAGCTCCACACCAAGGGCTTTGAGCAGCGGTTCGATATCCCGCCAGTGGATGTTGCCACTGACCGGTTCTCTGAAGAGGGCTTCGAGGGTGTGTTTCTGTTTGTGATTCATCAGTTGAGTCTAGCATCCCGAATGGATGTTGGGTTCTTTGCCCTCTGTACTCACATACTGAAAAAGGGAAGAGTCCTGCTCTCAAATTGTATGAGATGGTTGGGGTATTCACCACATCAGCAGATGAATGGTTGAGTGTTGATTCCCTCTGCACTGATCCCCAGGCAGGGGCCTTGATCGGCACTCCAGTCACCGAGGACGATGCGCTTCACTTCACTCCCTGCGACTTCAATGCGGTGGACGCCGGGGCGGTGGGTATGGCCGTGTATCAGCAGATCGGCGTTGTGGTTGGAGATGTATTGCTCAACGGTCTGCCAGTTCACATCCATGATATCCACCGGCTTGAGTGAGATCACCTCACCACTACGTTTTCTGTACTCCGCTGCCAGGAGGCTGCGCTCTTTGATGGTTTTCGAGAGAAAATCGTTGATGAAATCGCTGCTGCGAAGAAATTTACGCGCCTGCTGGTACTCCAGATCATCGCTGCAGAGCAGGTCGCCATGCATCAGCAACAGCCGCTTCTTCTGCATTTCAATAACTGTGGGATCAGAGAGCAGTGAACAGCCTGTCTCCGTCGCAAACCGTTCACCGATAAGAAAATCTCTGTTGCCATGCATCAGATGAATCTTTGTGCCCCGACTCCCGGCAGCTCTAAGCGCTTCCCTGATAGCGGGTATGGGTGGAGTGTCATCATCGTCACCGATCCAGGCATCGAACAAATCACCGAGGATGTAGAGGTTGCCGGCGCTACCGCACCGCTCCTCCAGAAAGCGGAGGAAGAGGGCGGTGGCCGCCGGGCGCTCCAGTGACAGATGCAGATCGGAAATGAAGAGGGCATCCATCATGGCGGGTTGAGGATCAGGCCTCCTTCCCCTCCTCTTCGCTGATCGTCGCCTGTTCGATAATCAGGTCATCGACCGGGACATCCTGGTGGCCCATGCGGGTGGTGGTCTCGACCCCTTTCATCTTGTTGATCACGTCCATGCCATCGACAACCTTGCCGAAGACGCAGTAACCCCAGCCATCCTGCCCCGGGTGGTCGAGAAACTTGTTGTCGGAAACATTGACAAAGAATTGGGCGCTGGCCGAGTGGGGATCCATGGTACGGGCCATGGCGAGTGAGCCGATGACGTTGCTGAGTCCGTTTTTGGCTTCATTCTCTACCGTAGCACGGGTCTGTTTCTCTACCATGCCGGGTTCAAAGCCACCGCCCTGGATCATAAAACTGCTGATGACGCGGTGAAAAATTACACCGTCATAGAAGCCGTCCTTGACGTACTGGGTGAAGTTTTCACTGGTTTTAGGGGCCTTGGCGTGGTCAAGTTCTATGACGATATCGCCCTGGTTGGTTTTCAGCGTAATCATACTTACGGTTCCTTACTGTTGCTTGGTAATGCGTGAAATGGATTTGATGACGACGGTATTCTCAGGCACATTTTTCATACCGAAACGGGTTACCGTATGGACATCGGCAATACGGTTGACCCTCTCCATGCCCTCGGTGACTCGCCCGAAAACGGTGTAACCCCAGCCCCTGGGGGTTTTACTCCGGTGGTTGAGAAAGTCGTTGTCGGCATGGTTGATAAAGAACTGGGCGGTCGCTGAATGGGGGTCGGAGGTGCGCGCCATGGCGATGGTTCCGACAAGGTTTTTCAGACCGTTGTTTGCCTCATTTACTACCGGGCCGTGGGTTTTTTTCTTTGACATATCCGGGGTGAAGCCGCCACCCTGGACCATGAACCCGTTGATCACCCGGTGAAAAATGGTGCCGTTGAAGAAGCCTTCATCTACATAACGAAGGAAGTTTTTTACTGTTTTCGGTGCTTTGTCACCGTCGAGTTCCAGTACTACGTCGCCCTCGCTGGTCTGCATCACCACTCGGGTGGTTTCCGCCAAGGCGTTGGACATGAGACTCAGCCCGATCAGAAGGGCGGGGAGCAGGTGGGATAATCGTACTTTCATCTCTTTTTTCTCCAGAAACTGTTGCAGTCGGCGAACATTATCGCGACCTGAGCAGAGCATCATAAAGGGTAATACCCGAACGAAAAAGTCCTATCGGCACTTTGTTGACGTCGACCAATCGTTTACCATTCACCGCACGCCTTGGGGCGGCCCCTTTTTTACCTCTATATATGAATGACGGCGGAGCTGACATGCTGAAGATCTATAACGATCTCAACAACCGGAAAGAAGAGTTCAAACCACTGCAGCCGGGCAAGGCCAGGATGTATGTCTGCGGCATGACCGTTTACGATCTCTGTCACCTCGGCCACGCCCGGGTGATTGTGGTGTTTGATGTGGTCTACCGCTATCTGCGGGAGAAGGGCTACGATGTCACCTATATCCGCAATATCACCGATATAGACGATAAGATCATCAACCGGGCCAACGAGAACGGTGAACCTTTCGGTGAGTTGACCGGGCGCTTCATCACGGCAATGCAGGAGGATGCCGCGGTTCTGGGGGCGTTGGCGCCGGACGGTGAACCTCGTGCGACCACGCATATCAGCGAAATTGTCGATATGATCCAACGGCTGATCGACAACGGCCACGCATATCAGGCGGATAATGGCGATGTCTATTATGCGGTCAACAGCTTTCCCGGTTACGGCAAACTCTCGGGGAAATCACTGGAGGATCTTCAGGCCGGCGCACGGGTTGAGGTGGATAGCAAAAAACGCAACCCCCTCGACTTTGTTCTCTGGAAGATGGCCAAGCCGGGGGAGCCCGCTTGGGATTCACCTTGGGGCCGGGGCCGCCCCGGTTGGCACATTGAGTGCTCTGCCATGTCCACCTGCTGCCTGGGCGACACCTTTGATATCCACGGCGGCGGTGCCGATCTCACTTTTCCCCATCACGAAAATGAGATTGCCCAGTCCGAGGGGGCGACGGGGAAAAAGTTCGTCAACTACTGGATGCACAATGGTTTTGTCCGTATCAACGATGAGAAGATGTCCAAGTCTTTGGGCAACTTCTTCACCGTGCGCGAGATTCTAAAGCGTTACCAGGCGGAGGAGGTGCGTTACTTCATCCTCACCAGCCAGTATCGCAGCCCGCTCAATTACGACGATGAGCACCTGGACAACGCCCGCGGCGCACTGACCCGTTTCTACACCGCCCTGCGCGGCTTGCCGGAAGCAGTCCCTGGCGGTGGTGAGGCCCTGGTCAGCCGTTTCTATGAGGCGATGGATGATGACTTCAACACCCCCGAGGCGCTGGCGGCGATGTTTGAGCTGGTGCGGGAACTCAACCGTGTACGCAATGAGGACGAGGCCCTGGCGGCGGGACTGGGGGCACAGCTCAAGCGCCTGGGCGCTGTCATCGGTATTCTGCAGGATGATCCGGAGCGCTATCTGCGCGGCATGGCCGCCGATGACGGTCTGGCTGACGAGGCGATAGAGCTGCTGGTTCAGCAGCGGCTCGATGCCCGCAGTGCCAAGAACTGGGGCGAAGCGGATCGTATCCGTGATGAACTCATGGAAAAGGGGATCGTACTGGAGGATGGTGCCGGTGGAACCAGTTGGCGGCGCGCCTGACATCCACTATAACTCCGGATGTCGTAGGAGCGAACTTGTTCGCGATTAGCTTCGTAGGAGACGTTTCGCGAACAAGTTCGCTCCTACATCTGATTTCTGGACTATTGTGCTGAATTGGTAACTATGCAGCTCACCCCTGAAAATCACAGTTATGGTGGAACAAGGCTGTTGTAGGAGCGAACTTGTTCGCGATTAGCTTCGTAGGAGACTCTTCGCGAACAAGTTCGCTCCTACATCTGATTTCTGGACTATTGTGCTGAATTGGTAACTATGCAGCTCACCCCTGAAAATCACAGTTATGG
>JBEVXT010000618.1:12506-15963 GCA_040505955.1 Sedimenticola sp.
CTTGTTCGCGATTAGCTTCGTAGGAGACTCTTCGCGAACAAGTTCGCTCCTACATCTGATTTCTGGACTATTGTGCTGAATTGGTAACTATTCAGCTCACTCCTGAAAGCCACAGTTATGGTGGAACGGATATATTGTAGGAGTGAACTTGTTCGCGATTAGCTTCGTAGGAGACTCTTCGCGAACAAGTTCGCTCCTACATCTGATTTCTGGACTATTGTGCTGAATTGGTAACTATTCAGCTCACTCCTGAAAGCCACAGTTATGGTGGAACGGATATATTGTAGGAGTGAACTTGTTCGCGATTAGCTTCGTAGGAGACTCTTCGCGAACAAGTTCGCTCCTACACCTGATTTCTGGACTACTGTGCTGAATTGGTAACTATTCAGCTCACCCCTGAAAACCACAGTTATGGTGGAACAGAGGTGTTGTAGGAGCAAACTTGTTCGCGATGGACTACGAAACATGCTCTTCGCGAACAAGTTCGCTCCTACATTTGATTTCTGGACTACTGTGCTGAATGGTTACAATAAAGGCTTATCCTCTGCGTACTCTGCGCCTCCTCCGCGTCCCGTTTTTATTAAGGCCCTTATTTAATCGCCGCCTGGGCTGCCGCCAGACGGGCGATCGGTACCCTGAACGGAGAGCATGAGACATAGTCGAGGCCGATATCGTGGCAGAAGCTGATAGAGGCCGGGTCACCGCCATGCTCTCCGCAGATCCCCATCTTCATATTCTCGTCAATGATACGGCCTTTGGATACCGCCATCTCAACCAGTTGCCCGACACCTGAGACATCGATTGACTGGAACGGATCTCTTTCCAGAATCTCCTGCCGCAGGTAGTGGGGCAGGAATGAGTTGATGTCATCGCGGCTATAACCGAAAGTCATCTGGGTCAGGTCATTGGTGCCGAAGCTGAAGAAGTCGGCATGTTCAGCTACCTGGTCTGCGGTCAGGGCGGCGCGTGGGATTTCAATCATGGTGCCTACCGGAATTTCCACCGGGTCTGTTATACCTCGATTCCGTGCGGTCAGTGCAATCGTCCGCTCCACCCGTTGCCGCAGCAGATCCAGTTCCTTGGCGGTGCCGACCAGTGGGATCATGATTTCGGGCCGGGCTTCAACTCCCTCCTGTTGACACTCAATGGCCGCCTCGGTGATAGCGGTGACCTGCATCTCCAGTATCTCCGGATAGGTGATTGAGAGGCGACAGCCGCGGTGACCCAGCATGGGGTTGGATTCATGCAGTTGGGCAACGCGGGCCTCGATCTTCTCCACCGGCAGGCCCAGCCGTTCGGCCAGTTCAGCCTGCAGATGTTTTTCGTGGGTGAGGAACTCATGCAGGGGCGGATCCAGCAGGCGGACGGTGACCGGCAGCCCCGCCATGGCGGTGAATATGCCTTTGAAATCCTCCCGCTGGTGGGGCAGCAGTTTGTCCAGGGCGGTGATCCGATCCTCCTGGTTTTCAGCCAGGATCATCTCACGCATCTCGGTGATGCGCTCACCCTCAAAGAACATGTGCTCGGTGCGGCAGAGGCCGATACCCTCGGCGCCATAGCTGCGGGCGCGGGCTGCATCGGCAGGGGTGTCGGCATTGGTGCGAACGCCGAGTTTACGGTGTTCGTCGGCCCACTCCATCAGGGAGTCGAACTCGTCGGAGAGCTGGGGATCCTGGGTGGCTACTTTGCCTGCCATTACCTCGCCGGTGGAGCCGTCGATGCTGAGGGTGTCGCGATCACCGAATGTGCGTCCATTGATGGTGATAGTACGATCCGCCTCATTGATGGTGATCTCACCGGCGCCTGCAACACAGCACTTGCCCCAACCGCGGGCGACCACCGCCGCATGGCTTGTCATGCCGCCAGTGGAGGTGAGAATACCGGCGGCGGCGTGCATGCCGCTGATATCTTCCGGGCTGGTCTCTTTGCGCACCAGCAGTACCGCTTCACCCTCATGGGTGCGATCCACCGCCTCATCGGCGGAGAAGGCGAGCATGCCGAAACATGCCCCCGGTGAGGCCGGCAGGCCGGTGGTCAGTACCTCACGTTCGGCAGAGGGATCAAATGTGGGCAGCAGCAGCTGGTTCAGGTCATTGGCAGGAACCCGCATCATCGCTTCATTCCGGGTGATGCGGCCCTCGACAACCATCTCCACTGCAATTTTGACGGCGGCGAATCCTGTGCGTTTGCCGGTACGGGTCTGCAACAGGTAGAGATTTCCTCGCTCGATGGTGTACTCAATATCCTGCATCTCGCGGTAGTGGTTCTCTAGAATGCGTTTGACGTCCAGCAACTGCTCGTAGATATCCTTGCGCCAGTGCACCATCTCAGTGACATTCTGAGGGGTGCGGATACCGGCGACCACATCCTCGCCCTGAGCGTTGACGAGAAATTCACCATAGAATTCGTTCAGGCCGGTGGAGGGGTCGCGGGTGAAGGCGACGCCGGTGCCTGAGTCATCTCCCATGTTGCCGAAGACCATCGACTGCACGTTGACGGCGGTGCCCAGCAGACCGGTGATCTCGTTGATCTCGCGGTAGCGAATCGCACGCGGGATATTCCAGCTCTTGAATACCGCCTCAACTGCCTTCTGCATCTGCAGATAGGGATCCTGGGGGAACTCCTCACCGGTATGTTTGCGGTAGACCGCTTTGTAGGCGGCAATCAGCTGATCCAGGCCCTCCTCATTGAGATCGGTATCCAGGGTAACGCCGTGCTGCTCCTTGATGCGGTCAAACTCCTCTTCGAAGGCGTCATGAGGTACGCCCATCACCACATCGCCAAACATGTTGAGCAGTCGACGGTAGGCGTCGAGGGCGAAGCGGCGGTTACCGGAGATGGTAGCCAGCCCTTCAACCGCCTTATCGGTAAGGCCGAGGTTGAGTACGGTGTCCATCATTCCCGGCATGCTGACGGCAGCGCCGCTGCGCACCGAGACCAGTAGGGGATCGTTATCCGATCCAAACTGTTTTCCCGTCTCCTCCTCCATCAGGGCCATATTTTTCTGCATCTCTTCGAGCAGCCCTTCAGGCAGTTCTCCACCCAGATCGTTGTACTCAGCACAGGTTTCGGTGGTGATGGTAAACCCCGGTGGTACAGGGAGACCGATGGAGGTCATCTCCGCCAGATTGGCGCCCTTGCCGCCAAGCAGCTCCTTCATCTCTTTGCTGCCTTCGGATTTGATTTTGCCAAAGTAGTGGACGCGCTTCTGGGATTTCATGATCATTTTCCGAACCCTTAAATTGTCGATTGTCTGTGTGGTTTGTCAGCAGAGTGGTGTTCATACAGAGTGTGATAGACAAGGACTTATCAACTACCACATGTAAAGAGCTTCGCTGACCAAAAAAACTCTCATTATCCTTTTCAACCCCTCGCGGTCAACTGATAAAGAGGTAATTTCCTCATTATTTGTATCGTTGTTGCGGTTGCACTGATTCAGCGCATCTTTTTATTAATT
>JBEVXT010000619.1:0-2886 GCA_040505955.1 Sedimenticola sp.
AGAAATCCCGCCCATGGCGGTCGTTCATACGCAGCAGTTCCGGCCCATACTCCTGCCAGCGGCCGGACTCCTGCCACAGCTCGGCAGGCTGTACCGAGGGCATCAATACCTCCAGCGCCCCCGCTATCTCCATCTCCTTGCGGACGATATCCTCAATTTTGTGCAGCACCCGCAGCCCCAGGGGGAGCCAGGTATAGAGGCCAGCCGCCAATTTTTTGATCAGACCGGCCCGCAGCATCAGCTGATGGCTGGCGATTTCGGCATCCGCCGGGGTCTCCTTGGTGGTCTGGAGGGGGAAACGGGAGGTACGCATCTGCAAGTCCAATAGTTGTTTCAAAGCGCTCTATTCTAACCAAGATTGGCCGCTAATGCTCACCATACCCATCCGATGGAGGTATTCTCAGTGTCGTTCCCGCGCAGGCGGGAACCCAGAGTGCGGTGCTCCGTAGTACTGGATACCCGCCTGCGCGGGTATGACAACCTCACTTCGTCATTCCCGCGCAGGCGGGAACCCAGAGCTCAGTGCTCCGTAGTACTGGATACCCGCCTGCGCGGGTATGACAACCTCACTTCGTCATTCCCGCGCAGGCGGGAATCCAGAGTTCAGCGCTCCGTAGCACTGGATACCCGCCTGCGCGGGTATGACAACCTCACTTCGTCATTCCCGCACAGGCGGGAATCCAGAGTTCAGCGCTCCGTAGCGCTGGATACCCGCCTGCGCGGGTATGACGGGAAAGAGGGAAGTTCGACCACTGGGTTCCAACCTATGCAGGGATGACCATGGTATTAAGCTTAAGTTAATGACATTGGGCACGGACTTATTGAGAAGTTACACCCGAAAAGTGGAGCCTCGCTCTTTGGCTGCTAAAGTATAGGTATGGATTCAACAGCACCCCATCGAGGTCAATCCTGCTGGCGCCCGTCAAGGGTGCTGCCGTTGCTGTTGCTGTTAGGCGTCTTTTCCTGGATTGCCGCCGAGGGGCTGGTGACTGAACAGATGATTCAGTGGGTGACCGACAAGTACGGCGGTACCGCCGGTGATCGCATGCGCGGCTGGCAGCGGCTTATGTCGAACAATCAGGACAAGGATGACTTGGCCAAACTGGAGCTGGTGAATGATTTTTTCAACCTGCTGACCTACCGCTCAGACCTTAATATATGGGGGCAGAAGGATTACTGGGCGACCCCGGTTGAGGCACTGGGTAAAGGTAAAGCGGATTGTGAGGACTACTCCATAGCAAAGTACTTTACCCTGCGTGAACTGGGAGTGCCGGATGAGAAGATGCGCATCATGTACGTCAAGGCGTTGGAGCTGAACGAGGCGCATATGGTGCTCACCTATTACTCCGATCCCGGCGCGGTTCCGCTGGTGCTGGATAATCTCAAGCGGCGCATTCTCTCCGCCAACAAGCGCGCGGATCTGGCACCGGTCTACAGTTTTAACGGTGAGGGGTTGTGGCTGGCAAAGAATCTGGGCCGAGGGAAAAAATTGGGTTCCTCCGGGCGGATCAACCGCTGGGAGGATCTGAAAGCGCGCATGGCAAAGGAGATGAAGCCGTGATGGTCAGTGCCTGGTGCTGTATCGACAGAGCTACTACAACAGCGCAGTTTTCACCTGTTCCGGTAACGGGAGTGGTAGTCTTTACAAAAAATATAAGTAACTATTCAGTGTTACCTGTTTATGGGTTACTTTCTCAGGGGTCGGAGTCGATTGCGTTAAGATTGTTGGTGATTACCACCAATTTACGACGCAATCGACTCCGACCCCGTACTCTATAATTGCTATGCACAATAATCCTGAAGATCATATCGATGAAAATAGAGATGCATTTGTAGGAGCGAACTGGTTCGCGAAGAACACGTATCGGAGCCAATCACGAACAAGTTCGCTCCCCGATTTCAGGATTATTGTGCTGAGTCGTTTCACTAAAAACATCGGTGTCGTTTCACTGAAAACAGAGTCGTTTCACTGAAAATATAGGGAAACTGTCATGACCTTATCGAAACAGCTGATTATTCTGATAGCGGCACTGCTGCTGCTGGTATTTGTCGGTACCTTCCTGATCAGTGTCGACAATACCCGCGACTATCTGGAGAAGCAGCTTGCTTCCCACGCCCAGGATGCCGCCACCTCTCTCGGTCTTTCCATCTCTCCACACATGGCGGAAGGCGATCTGGCGACAGTGCGTTCAATGACGGATGTTATCTTCGACCGTGGTTACTACCGCTCTATCCGGATCGAGGATATGAAGGGGAAGCCGCTGGTTGACCGGATTCTGCCGGTGAGGATCGAGGGCGTCCCCGAGTGGTTTATTGAGCGCCTTCATCTGACCACGCCGATGGGGGAGTCCTCCCTGATGAGTGGGTGGATACAGGCTGGCAGGGTGGTGATCAAGAGTCACCCCGGCTTCGCCTACAACCAGTTGTGGCAGACGGTGGCAGCGACTTTCTGGTGGTTTATCGGAAGCCTGGTGGTAGTTTTGACCATCGCTTTGCTGCTGTTGCGCTGGGTGATGAAGCCTTTGGGATCGGTTGAGCGCCAGGCTGACGCCATCTGCAATCGTGAATTCCTGATCCTTGATCAACTCCCCCGCACACCCGATCTGCGCCGTATCGTTGAAGCGATGAACCGTATGTCAGCGAAGGTGAAGCAGATGCTGGATGATCTGGAGCAGCTCGCCTCCGGTTTGCGGCGTCAGGCCCATCAGCATCCGGTGACCGGTCTGGTCAATAAACGCTATTTTACCGACACCCTGACCAACCTGATCCGCTCCCCTGAAGAGTTCTCCCACGGCGTTCTCTGCCTGATTCAGTTGAAGGACTTCAAGGATTATAACGACCGCAAAGGGTATCAGGCGGGGGATGAGCTGCTCAGAGAGGCGGCAA
>JBEVXT010000620.1:0-4937 GCA_040505955.1 Sedimenticola sp.
GTGAGAAGAGCTGTTGCCACCGCTCCATCAACTCAGCTTCTGACCAATTATCAACAGCTTGCCTGTCAATACGTAAAACCAAGTGATAATGTAATGTGAAGTTCTAAATTATGTGTAGTTAGCCCCTCCCAGTGTACCAGTAGTACCCACCCGGGCTTGATTTACTGCACATAATTCCGGCTGCTTCCCCACCTTATCCAGCCAGTCGAGGATACCAGGATTATGCCAGGGTAGGTTACCTCTGGCTGAGGGTGCTCCAGCCTTTTCGATCATCTTACGCTTCATTTCCATGTCAATTTCAAGATAGACATGCGTCGTATTGATACTCGCATGCCCCAGCCAGTAGCTCACCATGGTGATGTCATTTCCCGAGCGCAGCAGGTGCATCGCCGTGGTATGGCGGACGGTATGTGTAGTGACACTCTTGGACTTGATCGAAGGACATTTTTCTGTGGCTATAGCCGCATATTTACGAACAATATAGCGAACACCAAAGCGTGTGATCGGTACCCCATTGGCGTTGAGGAATAGGGCTTTGGACTCAGGCTCTTTCGGGCAGCGCTGTTGAAGGTAATCTTTGAGCGCGGTCACCGTCTCGGGCCATAAAGGACAGGCGCGATGCTTATTGCCTTTGCCAACCAGACTGACTTGAGCACATCCTTTTAACCGTAGTTGGTTGGGGTTTAGTCCAACAATTTCACTGACCCTGGCACCGGTATTGTAGAGTAGAAGCAGCAATGCCCGATCGCGAACGCCGGTACGCGCACTGAGGTCTACTGCATCCAACAGGGCCTGCAGCTCAGCCTCTTCGAGATAGGCGACACTGACCTGTCCAGTACGTTTGATGGGGATGGCGCGGATCTGACGGCACTGCGCCAGTAAGTCCGGTTGTTCTCTTGCAATAAAGGCAAACAGGCTGCGAATAGCCGCTAACCTGGTGTTGCGCGTTTGCGCTGAGCAGCCGCGTTGTTGTTGCACATGATCCAAAAACCCAAGGATCACTGTTTCGTTGATCTCCTCAGCATCGAGCCTGTCCACCGATCTATTCAGATGGTCGGCGACATAACGCAACAACAGCTTGATGGCATCACGATAGGAGGCAATGGTATTGATCGATAACCCCCGTTGAGTGGGCAGATAATGACTGAAGAATGGCTTCATGAAGTCGGCGAGTGGGTATGTCATTGAGAGACTCCTTGGGTGGCGATCTGTTGTAAGTAATGGTGGTGAAAGCGCTTATTGACCTGTTCGAGCAGCTCGGCCGTGGGATGCAGATAGATGCAGGTGGATTGGATGTCCACATGACCCATGTAGGTGGCCAACCACGGCAGCTTGGCGTTGATATCTTCCTCGTCCCGGTACCAGGTCAACAGCCGACGAACCGCGAAAGTGTGCCGCAGATCGTGCAACCGCGGTCGTGGAGACCCATCATGGATCAGTTCGCATTGTCGTAGTAAGCGATGAAAGGTGTGGTTGACCGTGACATGACGCAAACGGTGCCCACGCAGGTTCAGAAATAGTGGTGAGTCCGGGGTGTTTGGCATCATGTTCCGGCGCCGCTCCACGTATCGCGAGAGCGCCTTGTCCGTGGAATGACTCAGGGGTACCCAGCGAGCCTTGCTGAACTTGCCTTGGGCGATGTAAAGCCGCTGGTCATCGTGATAGAAGTCGGCGAGACTCAGATCCATCGCTTCACTGATTCTCAAGCCCGTGCTGGCCAACACGCCCAGTAATGTCTGATAAGTTGGCCCTCTCAACTTTCCTGCCGGAGGCAGACGGGCCGCCGCAGCCAACAAAGCAGATACGTCATCCTCGCTGTAGATATAGGGAGCGAAGGTGGCTTGTGATGAGGGCGTTCGCCGAGGTTCAGGTACAACGGTAAAAGGATCCGTACGAGAGAGGTACTCACACAACTGCCTGACCACACACATCCGGTTACCCTGGACACGCGGTACCAGGTGTTGCAACGTATCTTCATAGGCTTCAACGAGCTGTCGGGTAATGTGTGCATTGGTGACTTCTTGTTCCACCAAAAAATGGTCGAAGTAGTGCAGCAGCATTGCCTGTGAGTGATAATCCCTGCCTTCGGTTTGACGCAGGCGGATAAAATGGCGAATCGGCTCCGCCAGACAACTCTCAAATATCGGGGTTTTCATGATGCCACCTCCCCAGGCCATGGCAACGCCACCTGTTCCAACTGGTGGAAATCGACCTTGGTGTAGATGGCAGTACTTCCCAGATGGCGGTGCCCGAGCACATCGGCGATGGCTTTGAGTGAATGACCTTGTGCGAGCATCCGGGTAGCGAAGCCGTGGCGAAAGATATGAGCACCCTTGTGCGCAATATCAAAGCCTGCCACCTGAACATGGCGTGCGATGATGCTTGACACCACCCCGCTGCTATCAAGCCCATGGTAGGGCGGGCGCAATGTCAGAAAGAGGCGCGGTTCCGGAAAACAGGGGCGTGCATTCTGCAGATAGTCGAGCAGACTCTCGCCTACCTCCTGGGTTAATGGCAACAGGCTGTCCTTACCGTGCTTCAAGGCCCTGAATAGGATTTGATTCCCGGCCCAGTCGATATCTTGAAGTCGCAGTGCTCGAACCTGCCCGCCTCGTACGCCATAGGTGTAGAGCAGTTGGCAGATCGCATAATCACGCCGACCGGCGGGAGTGCCGCGGTCGATGCTTCGGAGCAGCTCCTGCGCCTGCTCCTCACTCAGTCCGCGGGCCACCGTTGAGAGTTGATAACCACATAGTCGCGGCACCGCCCAGCCCAGTGGCTGTTGAATGTATCCCTGTTGTAGGCAAAATCTAAGGAAAGTGCGCAGGGCCGCCTGCATCGAACGTTGCGATGAACGTCCCTTGTGCTTGGCATAGTTTAGAAAGAACCCCTCTACCGTTGCCGGTGTCAGTTCTGAGCAGTCTTGAGGTGTGGCCTGTGGCCCCAGCCATTGCAGAAATTGACTCACATGGCGGGCACGAAGATCTATTGTTCCCGGGGCGGCACCTTGATACTCCTTCAGCCACCTAAGATAGGCACCCAAAAGGGGCTGCTCGGTCATCGCATTGACAGGCTCTTCGAAACGGCCCGATGCACGAAGGTAACGGGCAAAGCGGTTAAGTGACCACTTCATGCATCTAATATGCTCGTCCAGCGATCCTCGTACCCGAGCTTTTGCAGGGTAGTCTCTGAGAAACTCGCGGAGAATTTGTTCGGTGAGCGGTTGACCGGTGAAGTCTCGCCGGGAATCAAGGTACTCGTTAAGGTGCGATATGCACCCCAAGTGCTTGCGGATGGTACTCGGCCTGAAGCCTTCCTCAAGCAGAGCATCACAAAACCCACCCAGGGTATCGCACAGTGGGCCACTCCGCAGCTTGGCGAGTTTTAGTGGGTACTTATATAACTGTTCCAGTGCCATCATCTTCTCCCAATATATATCCCCTTATTTAGTAGGATAATATGAGCAATGATGGAGTGCCGAATTATGTGCAGTAATTTGTGCTTGGATGAGGGAGAGTGGGGGGTAATTGTGCGGATAAGGAATTATTATCTCCTTGACTCCACATAATTTTTAACTTCACATTACATTATTTATGTGGAGCTCCACATAAATAATGATTTTCGAGCACAGAAAAAGCAGCGATATCAATTGCAAACAGAGAGGAGAGCTCTGTTAGGCGATTAACTACCCACTGCTTACGGTGCTCGAAATTCTTTCCGGTTAGCGAGTCTTCGCCACAAAGGAAGGCGCGACGTACACAACGGCTTATGCAGTGATAGTAGGGTGTGCTGTTGAGGCTGATGAGGGCTTTTCTTGGCTTTGGCATGTCGCTCCTTGACTTACTTAGGTTCTTTGTATGTTCTTATTATATTAACATGTTATGGGTATATGTCAAATGATGGGTGTCCTCTCTCTATTTAAAAAAATTAAAAGCAGCAAACTAATTGAGAGTTTTTCCGACAACTATAAAGCACATACAATCATTGATTTTGCATAACAATCAGCTGCACAGGATTCGCTCCCTTCGGTCGCTCTCCTGTGAGCTGGGGCGTTATAAAAGAAATTGAGGTGCATTGTGAGTATTGAGGTATTGCTTAGTTACACAGTAGTAGCATTTTTTTATATAACCAGCCCCGGTCCCGCAATATTTCTGGCTATCAGAAATGGCATGACAACAAATATGAAAGTGGTCGCGATATCATCACTTGCCAATGTTATTGGTTTGTTCATTTTGTCTGCGGTGTCAATATCAGGGTTAGGCGCAATTTTGGCTGCATCCTCAACACTATTCATTTTTGTTAAAATAGTTGGCGCTATATATCTAATATATCTTGGACTCAAACAATTCATGAAAGTAAATACATACCAAACACCAAACAATGACGAGAAAAATGACCGCAAAAAATGCTACTGGTCATATTTCAATGAAAGTTTGTTTCTGGCAATCACGAACCCTAAGCCGATACTGTTTTTTACTGCATTATTTCCACAGTTTATAAATGTAGAGGCACCGATAATGCCGCAATTCTTGATCATGACTGCAATATTTATGTTCATATCATTTGCATCATTATCAAGTTATGGTTATATGTCAAAGTCTGCTAAGAATTGGTTTATGAATCAAAGAAGAATGTCACTGTTTCACAAAGTGACAGGTGGGATTTTTATAACCATGGGGATTGGTTTATTGCAACTCAGAAGCAATCAAAGCTAACAAGCAAAATACACTCGGACAGCAAAAAGCGCCACTCCTCGTTCCTCGTCGCTTTGCTTTTTGCTTCCGGTGATTTTGGACGTTAAGTGCTTCCAATTCAGTAAATATGCAGTAATATTGCAGTAATATTGCAGTAGGTCTATAATTAGCGTATCTAAACCTAAGAGGTACTAGTTATGCCTAGATTAACTGTTGATTTATCTAAAGAAATTGATTCTCGCC
>JBEVXT010000621.1:0-14833 GCA_040505955.1 Sedimenticola sp.
TTGGTGAGGTGGTAGGCAAGGCTGCAGCCGATAATTCCGCCGCCGACAATGACAACCTGAGACTTTGCCGGCAGTGGTTTTGCAGATGATGTTGGTATTATTTCAGACACGGCGGTTCACCTAAAGAAGCCAATGGATCAAATTATTGAGCTGTACCACAGTGCGGTTTTGGGTACAGAGGCCGCAAAGGGGTACGAGGTACGCAGAGGTAGCTTGTTGAAAACTAAAACCTGCTCTGCGCCCCGATTTTTCAGATGCCAGCCCTTTCCGCGCCAGGGTATCGTACGCTTGATAATCTTGCGCATAATCACATCCATTATCAGGCCCAACACCCCCAGTATAACGATGGTCACTCAGATGATCTCATAGTGGGACTGTTTGTGTGCAACATTTTCGACAAAACCGATACCGGTTGTGCCGGTAAGAAATTCGGCCGCAACCTGCATTCCCCAGTAGACGCCGACAGCAACACGAATGCCGGGCAGAATTTCCGGTAGTGAGTTCGGCAGGATAATCTCTTTGGTATCTGTGTGCATCAATAGAGATGTTTTTAAGAATATAATAATACACTAGCATTAAGCCCTGCACTGATAGCCGGCAAGACAGAATCCGATCAGATTGTTACAGCTATCGATAACGTAATGACAAAACACAACGACTAGCCATTGTCAGCCCCCTCCGTCCGTTGGATCGACAATCGGCTGGAGATGTTCTATATGAAAGGGGCTAAGGTGATTAAAGCGGCATCGTTAATTCGAAATATCTGGCCCAATTAGATTGACTAATCTGGCACCAGTTACAGGAAGTTGACTATGTTACGCTGAAAACGTGTTAAACCTATAAATTAGCTCACTTTGCCAGGAACGTGTAAATATAAAGACCACCTTAACCATTTTACACGTAGAGTTTTTCTCAGCTTCAATTGTGAGATAGGTGCGAGAGGGGGCGTTGGACTTTTAAATGGCAGGAGAGATGGGCGACCCCTAATTTATAGCACCGCGACGTTTAGAAGATTTATGACCAGCGGCGACATCAGTGTAGCAGGCACCATAAGTGTGTTGACGGAATCAAGACAGTATTATTCGAGCCTTTCGAGTATTGAACTCGGAGTGGCCTCCATAAATATAAAACAAGATGATCTGTTATGAGTATAGAAATTATCACGTTGCTTTATTTCTTATGTTTGTTTTTCGCTCTATTTCTTGGGCTGCCCGTGGCACTTGGTTTGGGGGGCACTGCTGTAATTTTCGCAGCAATCTTTGAACCCCGATCTTTATTAACCATCCCTAGCGCCTTTTACTACACTCCGTGGAACAATGTCTTAATTACGGTACCGCTTTTCCTTTTCATGGGGAGCCTGATCCGATTCTCAGGGATTGCTGAGGCTGCCTACGATGCAGTCTATAAACTGATAGGCCATATCGCAGGCGGGTTGGCGATGGGGACGGTCAAGGTATGCACAATTTTTGCTGCCATTACCGGGATTACTCCACCAGCCACAATCACGATGGGGCAAATAGCATACCCATCCATGATCAAGTATGGGTACAACAAGGATATCGCAATAGGATCAATTGGCGCGGGAGGAGCATTAGGCGCTCTCATCCCCCCCAGTGTACCTTTTATTTTTTACGGCCTACTGGCTAAGGTTTCCATCGGGGCGTTGTTTCTAGGTGGAATACTCCCCGGTTTGATGCTTGCATTGTTTTACATTACTTACATCGGCGTCCGTTGCAGGCTTCAGCCTCATATGGGACCGGCACTGCCTGAGGAAGAAAAATTTACTACAGGCGAAAAACTTCATGCCCTGGTCAATATATGGCCGTTCATGCTGCTCATCATTGTTGTGCTTGGTGCGATTTGGGGGGGCATAGCCACACCCTCGGAGGCCGCTGCATTCGGCGCTACTGGAGCATTCATTATTAACCTGATCTACGGCAAGCTAACCCGGGAAGTATTAACGGATTCGTTAACTGCCACGGTAAAGCTTAGCGGAATGGGTTTATGGATATTAATTGCTTCCAATATCTACCTAAACGTTTTTAATTCACTTGGCTGCCAGGAACTGGTGACTTCATTGGTCCTGAGTATGCCGGGTGGAGAAATAGGTATCCTGTTAATGATGATGTTTATCATCTTACTACTGGGTATGGTAATGGATGATTGGGCGATAATTATGTTGTGTACGCCCCTTTTTATACCAATCATCGACGCATTAGGCATTGATAAACTGTGGTTTGGTGTATTGTTTATCGTCAATATTCAGATTGCATACCTCACTCCACCATTTGGTTTCGTTCTCTTTTGGTTGAAAAGTGTCTTACCTCCTGACGTTACCATGGGAGACGTATACAGGTCGGTTGGACCATTTATCGTCCTGCAGGTGATTGGTTTGTGTCTGATTTTCTTTTTCCCATCGATAGCCACATGGCTTCCTGAGCTGTTAAATTAAGTAAAAAGTCGAAAAATTGGCTATGCACAAAAATGGAAGCAGGAATCTTGGGTATCTGCGTTTTTTAGAACCCAAACTGCAAAAATAGAGTATTGATGAGAGGTGGAATATGAAGCTATGGAACACAATAGAAAGGGCGATTGACTTCATCGCCGAAGCAATGGGGCGAATCGGTTGGGCACTTATTCTGTATTGCATGGTATTTGGTGTTACTGATGTATTTTTAAGATATGTTTTAAATTCCCCCTCTCTTTGGATCTCAACAACGCTGCAAGTCGCTATGGTGTTATTGGCATGTGTGGGTGGTATTTATGCATTAAATGATAACGCTTTTGTCAAACTGGATCTATTTTATGCGAATTTTTCCCCGAAGAAAAAAGCGATATGCGACATCATCACAGCTGTTTTTAGCTTTTTGTTCCTCGCTGTATTGGTATGGAAAGGATATGACGCGGCGATGTTATCCATCAAAATGAATCAGGTTACGCCAACGAGCGTCCCAATTCCCATTTATCCGCTAAAAGTTTTTTTCCCTATTACGGGCGTGATTATGTTGATGATTGTTATTAAAAAACTAGTACATGATATACGAACTGTGACCGCTAATGAGACCGGTAATATTTAATTCTCGATTTGTAGTTTTTCAATAGACGTTTTTGGTTATTTACAATTTTACCGAGAGGGTGCCTGTATATTGCAGTATACCGTTCGTGGCAGAAAGATCAGGATTGGCACCTACGATCTCTTTAGTCTGGGCCTATTTATAATTACAGCGGCTGTTATAGTCGGACTAACATAGTATATATATGCCATTTATAAATGTTCTTAAGTGATGGAGTATATGCTTTGGTATGACTCCTGTGCAGATCAGGGGTTTAGCAAAGTTCAATAATTAGTTGCATTTTTATTGAACACAACAATGGTTGCTTCCTTAGAACCACAAAGACGAGGGTATTGTATGAATAAAGTCATAACTATGTTATCAGTCACTCTATGTGCTTCCAGCTTGTTGGCAACATCAAGCTCGGCTATTGCACAGGATGACGGGAAGCCGGATAAAGTCACCGAATTACTCTTTCAGCCCTGTTTTGACTCTTCGGATGCTGGATGGGGAAGTGGTATTGTACCGTGGATTAAAGCGGTTGAAGAAGCAACCGAGGGTACGGTTAAATTCAACCTGCAACCATCTGGAGCTATCACGAGTGGTTCCGAGTCATTTGGGGCAACAGCCGCCGGCATGATCGACGTAACAGCTTGTTGGGCATCAGTATACGGTGGTGATATGCCTGAGGGGATGCTGGCGTTTGGTATGGCAATGGGTGCTACCAGCACCGATGAGGCTTGGGCTGCCATGTTTGGTGATCCCAAATACAAGATTGGCGACTTGATACAAGAAGCATCCAAAGATCGTAATCTGCGTTGGGTTGGCTGGACTAACCAGGGCCCCAATGCCATGTTTACTAAATTTCCAGTTCGTAAGATGGAAGATTTAGCAGGCAAGAAGATGCGAGCAGGTGGTCCTCAAGCTCTATTTCACCAGGCTATGGGCGGTGCGCCGGTATCTATGGGAGGTGGTGATATATACACTGCAATAAAACTGGGTACTATCGATGGCACATATTGGGACACCGGTGGTATTGACGATATGTCATTCCATGAAGTAATTAAATATGCCGCTATGCCAGGTTGGTGTCCTGCCCAACACCAGGAAACCTTCATAAACCTGGAGAAATGGAATGGGCTGACTCAATGGCAGAGAGATCGCATTGAGGGCGTCTTCAAGAGTACTTATTTTGAAACCAGCGAGTTACATGAGAAAGGAGTCAGCGAGGCATTGCAAATACTTAAGGATTCTGGCGGTGAAGTGATTACATTTTCCGATAAAGAAGTCAAGAGAATGCGCGATAAGTCCATTTCTGAAGTGTGGCCTAAAGTTGCAGAAAAATCGGATCGCACTGCCAAGGGCGTGAAACTCTGGACTCAATTTATGAAAGATACTGGAAAATTATAATTGCCTCTGGAAACACTCAAAGCGCAATAAAACTAAAACAGGCCCGGATAAATCCGGGTCTGTTTTATTCGTGCAGCCAGCATGGCTCCTGAAAGACAATAGCTAAACCGGGGCGGGCAGATTAAAAATAGAGAAGAGATGATCGGTCACGTTAGTGCCTATATGGCTTCCACGATCAAATCTGATTAGATTCAAGGAAATAGCTATCCGTTAACCAATAACAGAAAATGGCTTAACTATTGGAGGGAAGATGTACAATAAAATAATTATTGCGAGTGCCTTAGATCAAGGCTTTGCTTCAAAGGCGTTTAAAGCAGCTAAGGCACTTATTTCAGAAAGCGGTCAAATTATTACCGTGCATGTCATTGAGCCTGTTAATAATGTAGTTCAGTCGTTTGTGTCCAAAGATGCTGAATCAAAAACGTATGAAACAATTAAAGATACAATGGCAGAGCGTTGTAACGACAAAGATATTGAGCCTGTGATACTAACAGGCCATGCGGGTCGCGAAATATCAAAATATGCCAATAAAATTGGTGCAGACTGTATAATAGTCGGCTCCCATAAGCCTGGATTGGAAGATTTTTTCCTCGGCTCTACTTCGTCTCGTGTCGTGCGTTACGCTAAGTGTTCTGTGCATGTTTTACGTTAAATTGTAATGTTGAATCTCATGTGATTTTGCCCGGATTTTCTATATTTCCAGCGCAATAGTCCAATCACCAAGGGCTGGATTTTGACTCGCTCAGGGCGCCATACTTCAAAGTTTCTGGGGGTGTGGATGATGTTTTTTTTGGCCTCCTGGTGGCCAGTGCAGATTGATGCAAGAAATGCCCGGAGACTCACAGCCTCCGGCATAAAGTCTGTCTCAGATTCTGGTTTATTATTGGGCTATGCAGCTTCTAACGTCACTCTTATCGCTACTGTTTGATGCTTCACTGTTGCCCCTCCTGTCGTCCACATAGTGCCCACTTGGGGGGGCTATGCGCACGGTAGCCACTTTGTTCTGGGTAAAGAAGTCGATGCCCTCCTTTCCCTGAACCTTGTTATTGCCCACCAGGGAGTCTTTTATGCCGCCGAAGGGTAGGTAGGGATGAGGAGCACAGACACCCACGTTAATACCGACCATTCCAACATCGGCCTCGGATATGAATTTTTCTGAGTAGTATAGGTTCTGGGTAAAAAGACAGGCTCCGTTACCTACCTTTTGATCGCGGATCAGATCAAGCGCATCATCCATATCACGAATTTTCATGACCGAGAGTACCGGGCCGAAAATTTCATCTTTCGCAATATCCATACAGGGGGTGATATCGGCAAATATGGTGGGCCCGATGAAGAAGCCTTCCCTGTTGGTTACGGGCAGTTCCGGATTACGTCCGTCGAGAATCAGCCTGGCCCCAGCTTTGACGCCGCTATCGATGTAGTTTTCAATACGCTCTTTCGCCTCCGCTGATATGACCGGCCCCATGTAGATATCGGGATCCAGCGCATCACCAACAGTTATTCGTTGCGCTGCAGCAGTCAGCTTTTCGATGACCTCATCATAGATTTCCGGCACCACAGCGATAATGGAGCTGGCCAGGCAGCGTTGACCGGCTGAGCCATAACCTGACTGGATGCAGTTGGCTATGAGTAAGTCCATCTGGGCATCTTCCATTGCTACCAGGTAGTTCTTGGCACCTCCCAACAGCATGGTTTTCTTGCCCACCCGCCCGCAGGCTTCGGCGATACTTTTTGCCGTGGGGCTGGACCCGACCAGGCAGACACCGGCTATCTCCGGCATCTCATACCATGTTTCAGCCACCTCACGTTCTCCGTGAACTATATTGACTACCCCTTTAGGGAGATCGATTTCATTGAGAATATCTCCCATCTTCTGCATGAAAAGGGGGGATAGCGTGGAGGGTTTGAACACAAATGTGTTTCCCGTGCCGATGGCAAAGGGAATAAACCAGCCAAACACCAGGGCGGGGAAGTTAAATGGGGCGACACCACCAAAAACACCAAGTGGCTGTTTAATTACTCTGCCGCTGATACCCTGAGCGATTCCCTCCAGGGTATCTCCCTGGATCAGAGCAGGGATGGTGCAGGACATTTCGACGATCTCGATAACACGGCGCACCTCGCCACGTGCTTCACTGATGTGTTTGGCCTGATCTAGGGCGATTGCCTGAGACAGTGGTTCAAAATTCATCTCCATGGTCGCGTGAAGCTTGAACAGGTATCCCACGCGGGTGGCGACGGGTGTATTACGCCAGCTTTTAAATGCTGTGCCTGCCGATCTCACCGCGGCTTCATTGGTCTCTCGTGAGGAAATCGGTACCTCTCCAATGGTCTTGCCGGTGGATGGATTGATAAGCGGAGTGGTCTCACCATCTTCTTCAGTCCATTGTCCATCTATGAAATTTTTAACCTGAATGAATGTTTCTGAATGACTCATCAATATCTCCTGCTTGGTTATTGGATATAAGCACGAACCAGTCCACCTACAGAGATCACTATCAGTAGTACCAGTGTAAATTCTCGAAATGACTATGAGTGTGCGATGAAATAGGTGGCTACCAATGGCGATTCCTAGGACAGCCTTTTACCCACAAATATTTCTAACCATAATGATCAGTCAGTTACGTGCGTCTATTTTTTGTAAAATAAAAGATTATGAATTTTGTTTTTTTATTTAGCTTAGAAATCAAGTGCTTATAAATTCAAATTTTCTGTAGCAGGACTTGTGGGTAAAAGGCAGAACTAGGAGCCTGTCTGAGAATAGGGCAGCTACTTCTGAAAGCCCATTTTGACCCTTTTTTCCGCTCATTTTCGTTGAATAAGAGTCACTATTCGCCTCAAATGACCGAAAAAAATGGCTCAAAATGGACTTCCCTTGCTACGGTACCTATTCTCGGGCAGGCTCCTGGAGCCTCTATAACACTTCCCTGGCAGGAAAGTGCCAGCTTAGATATCCATCTGGCGACGCATGTCGTCCTTGTCGATACCTGCCACGATGACGGGTTTGGTCATCGCGTCACGGCGGAACGGCTCGCCCAGTTCTTGATTGAGGATAACCTCGATAAAGGTGGTTACACCGTCCTGTTGCGCGGCGCAAGCGGTTTCAAGCGCCGCAGTCAGATCGCTCATGTTTTGAACACGCACCCCTTTCAATCCACACCCTTCGGCCACTTTTGCGTAGCTGAGGTTGGGGTTAAGTTCGGTGCCAACAAAGTTGTTGTCATACCAAAGAGTTGTATTGCGTTTTTCCGCTCCCCATTGAAAATTGCGGAAAATGACCATGGTAATAGATGGCCAGTTGTCGCGGCCGATCGCCGTCATTTCATTCATTGAGATGCCGAACGCACCGTCACCGGCAAAGCCAACCACGGGAACGTCGGGCCGGCCGATCTTGGCCCCGATGACCGAAGGGAACCCATAGCCACAAGGACCGAACATTCCCGGCGCCAGATACTTGCGCCCCTCCTCGAAAGTCGGATAGGCATTACCGATTGCACAGTTGTTCCCGATGTCGGAGGAGATAATTGCGTTCTTGTCCAGGCCAGCCTTGATTGCCCGCCATGCCATGCGCGGCGACATGTTGTCAGGCTCGCGTGTACGGCTGTCGGTATTCCATGTTGTGCCGGGGTCATCATCTTCGTGATCCATGCAGCTGAGTTGTTGCGCCCAGGACGACTTGGTCTGGGCGATCAGGGTTTTTCGTTCCTCGCGTCCCGCATCACCGGCAGTCAGCGACAGCTTTGCCAGTAGTTGTTGCGCAACCTGTTTGGCGTCGCCGCAGATTCCGACCTCTACCTTTTTGGTCAAACCTATGCGATCAGCATTGATCTCCACCTGTATGATTGTCGCGTCCTGGGGCCAATAATCGACACCGTATCCAGGTAGGGTGGAAAAGGGGTTGAGACGTGTACCCAAGGCCAGCACCACATCGGCCTTGGCAATCAATTCCATGGCCGCTTTGGAGCCGTTGTACCCTAGCGGTCCAACACTCAAAGGGTGGCTTCCGGGAAAACTGTCATTGTGTTGATAGCCGTTACAAACCGGTGAGTCCAACCGTTCGGCCAGGGCCACGCAATCGGCAATTGCCTCACCGATGACCACGCCGGCACCGGAAAGGATGACCGGGAACTTAGCGTCCTCTAGCAAAGCAGCCGCACGGTCAATGGCTTCAGTACCGCCAGCAGGACGTTCCAGCCGGACGATTTGGGGAAGCTCAATGTCCAGTTGATGCGTGAAATAGTCCCTTGGTACGTTGATCTGTGCCGGCGCCGAGTTCCGCCAGGCCTGCTCGATTACCCGGTTCAGGACCTCTGCCATGCGACTGGGGTCGCGTACCTCTTCTTGGTAGCTGACGCAATCTTCGAAGGTGGCCATCTGTGGCATTTCCTGGAAACCGCCCTGGCCCATCGTCTTGTTGGCCGCTTGCGGGGTCACCAGCAACATCGGTGTGTGATTCCAATAGGCTGTCTTGACGCAGGTCACAAAACCGGTGATCCCTGGCCCGTTCTGTGCAATCGCCATTGCCATCTTACCAGTTGCCCGGGTATACCCGTCCGCCATATAGCCGCCGTTGTTCTCGTTGGCGACATCCCAAAAGGTGATTCCCGCCTTGGGAAATAGATCGGAGATGGGCATGAATGCCGAACCGATAATGCCAAATGCGTGTTCAATGCCATGCATTTGCAGCACCTTCACAAAGGCTTCTTCTGTGGTCATCATCATATAATTTATTCCTGATTCTCTACTTCTTTCGTTTTATAAAGGTTGTTTGTTGAGGGTCAACTCACCAGCGCCAACTCCGGCGCCTTGTAATCGTAATTGAGAGCTTCAGCCACCTCCTTACAGGTCACATCGCCCTTGTGTACATTGAGACCAGCTAGCAGATGGGGATCATCGGTCAGAGCTTGCTTATACCCCTTGTTGGCCAGTGCAATTACGTAAGGCAGGGTGGCGTTGTTCAGGGCAAAGGTCGAAGTACGTGGTACACCGCCGGGCATATTGGCTACGCAGTAGTGAATGACATCATCGACCACGTATGTGGGCTCTGCGTGGGTGGTTGCATGGGAGGTCTCAAAGCAGCCGCCCTGATCGATGGCGACATCCACCACCACGGATCCGGGCTTCATTCGCTTGATCATCTCCGCACTGACCAATTTAGGCGCGGATGCTCCGGGAATCAGTACACCGCCAATCACCAGGTCGGCGGAGAGAACGTGGGACTCCAGCGCATCCTTTGTTGAGAAAACAGTGTTGAGCGAGCGTCCGAACTGGCGCCACAGATTTTTCAATACTTCAGTGTTGCGATCCAGAACCCAGACGTCAGCTCCAAGGCCGATTGCCATGTGTGCGGCGTGGGTGCCGACCACACCACCACCAAGAATCACCACCTTGGCAGGATCCACTCCCGGTACGCCGCCCAGCAGCATGCCCAGACCGCCATTGGACTTTTCCAGACAGTGGGCGCCAGCCTGTATCGACATGCGCCCGGCGACCTCGGACATGGGAGCCAGCAGAGGCAGGCCGCCAAGAGGGGAGGTGACGGTTTCGTAAGCGATACAGACAGCACCACTTTTGACCAGATCTTCGGTCTGTGCCGGGTCTGGAGCCAGATGCAGATAGGTAAAGAGAATCTGGTCGGGACGCAGCATGGCGCGTTCGACCGCCTGAGGCTCTTTGACTTTGACCACCATCTCGGCACGCTCAAACACTTCCGCCGGGGTGGAAACAATCGTTGCGCCGGCAGTCTCATAGTCGGCGTCGCTCATACCGATGCCCAGCCCCGCATTGGTCTCGACAATGACCTGGTGACCGTTGGATGTAACTTCGCGCACACTCGATGGCGTCAGGCCAACGCGGTATTCATGGTTTTTTATCTCTTTAGGTACGCCGATCAGCATGTTAATTTACTCCTGTCGATTATCTGTTTTGGAAAGGTTGGATCTATCCATAATCCTGAAAATCATCGTGATGGAAATGAAATTGTTCATGGAGCGAACTTGTTCGCGATTGGCTCCGAAGGGTGTTCTTTGCGAACAAATTCGCTCCTATATCGACCTCAAAATTATAGTGTAAAGCCCTGTGAATTATTATCGGTAAAACTAGGGTATTGAGGAAAATGCCGGTAGTACCAGGAAGAATGTTTCGGCTAGGCCAGTGGGCAGTCGGTTATTGGCAGGCAGGGTAGGTGGGGCAGGTGTATGGAGGGTGGTTAGAGTTCTGTGATGTGCGGCATACGCCCTGGAACCCTCCGGTGGTGAAAATGAGTCGCATGGTCTCTGACATAACCGATTTCATACAATTGGTTCTACTATATCGTGAGGCACGAACCGCATTATTCGAATAGCAATTAATCCTAAGAAAGATCTTTAATGAGGATGCACAAATGCAGACACTGGTACATTGGGTAGGCGGTGCCGCCTGGAGCGGCAGTAGTGAACGGCGGGGAGATATTTACAACCCGGCTACTGGCGAGAAAACCCGTCAGGTAACTCTGGCGAGTGCTGTTGACGTAAATGCTGTGGTTGATATCGCCCAGAAAGCGTTTCAGGGCTGGTCGAGAACCCCCCCGGCGAAACGCGCCCAGGTGATGTTCAAATTTCGCGAGTTGCTCAACAGTCACATGGATGAGCTGGCGGAACTGCTCTCCAGCGAGCATGGTAAGACCATCGCCGATGCCAAGGGCGAAGTCGCCCGTGGCATCGAGGTGATTGAGTTTGCCTGTGGTATCCCGCAGTTGCTGAAAGGGGAGTATTCAGAACAGGTGGCCAACGGTATCGATAGCTACGCAGTGCGCCAGCCGATGGGCGTTATTGCCGGTGTCACCCCATTCAATTTCCCCGCCATGGTGCCTCTGTGGATGTACCCGGTGGCACTGGCCTGCGGTAACAGCTTCATACTCAAGCCTTCGGAGAAAGATCCCTCGGTGCCCATCCGCATCGCTGAACTGCTCCATGAGGCGGGACTACCAAGCGGTGTATTCAACGTTGTCAACGGAGACAAGGAGGCAGTTGACGCCTTGCTCGACAATCCCCTGGTTGAGGCCATCAGCTTCGTCGGCTCAACCGCCATCGGCCACTACATCTATAAGCGTGGCACCGAGAATGGCAAGCGGGTGCAGGCCCTGTGCGGCGCCAAGAACCATATGGTGATCATGCCCGATGCCAATATGGCCCAGGTTGCCGACGCCCTGATCGGCTCGGCCTACGGCTCAGCGGGAGAGCGCTGCATGGCGATTGCTGTTGCGGTACCCGTGGGTGATGAAACCGCTGACCGGATGATCGACGCACTCGCCGACCGGGTGCGTGAACTGAAAATCGCACCCTATACCGATCCGCAATCCGATATGGGTCCAGTGATCTCCCGTGAAAGTCTTGATCGCATCCACAGCTATATCAAACAGGGCCTGGAGGCGGGTGCCGAGCTGGTGGTTGATGGTCGTGACCTCAAGATTGAGGGCCATGAGAATGGCTATTTCCTTGGTGGCTGCCTGTTCGACCGGGTGACCCCGGAGATGTCGATCTACACCGATGAGATCTTCGGTCCGGTGCTCTCTGTGCTGCGTGCCGACAGCTACGAAGAGGCCCTGGAGCTGATCAATAACCATGAGTATGGCAACGGCACCACCATCTTCACCCAGGACGGTGACGCCGCCCGCGATTTCTGTTTGCGGGCCAGAATCGGCATGGTGGGTGTGAATGTGCCGATTCCGGTGCCGGTGGCATACCACTCCTTCGGTGGTTGGAAACGCTCCCTCTTCGGCGATCACCATATCCACGGCATGGAAGGGGTTCGTTTCAATACCCGGCTGAAAACCGTTACCACCCGCTGGCCCTCGGGGATCAAAGAGGGTGCGGTATTCAACTTCCATGCGGGGAGTGAAACCGACCATCGATAGGCTGGTATCACAGGGGGGGGCGTCGTCTTTTCGGCTACCTCCCCCTTGAGTTAGCTTGTCTCCATAGACACGCGCATGTGCCTAGTGGTATCATTCAGGTGTAAAAAATACAAGAATAATCCTCCCTTAGCCGCGGGTTCAGTAGCGAAAGATCTAAGGCTTCTTTTTCATCATGGATGATAGCCTTGACCGCAAATAACAGAAGAAACTATTACCGTATATTGCATGTGCAGGATGATGCGCCTGCTGCTGTGATCAAAGCCAGCTATCGGGCCATGATGCTTAAGCTGAGGCTTCATCCTGATCTGGGTGGTGATGAGTGGAATGCCCGGGTATTGAATGAAGCATATTCAGTACTGTCGAATAAAGCTAAGCGGCTAGAGTATGACAAAACCTTTCTCCGAAAAGCCATAAGGTTTAAGAAACACCCCCCCACTTTTCCAGCTTCGAAAGTTAAAGGCAGTGTCGTTGGGAAAAGAACCACTCTGTCACGGTGCCATTTTTGTGGGGCGGTAAAATCGATCGTCAATGACTACGGGCATATTGCTGACTGCTCCTCCTGCTCAAGTCCGCTACAACCGGTCTGCAAACCTGATAAAGCAGTTTTATCTGACCGGGTATACCAGCGAATGTCACACCAAGCGCCAATGATGTACTATACAAACCACAAAAATCATCAGGCCCGGCCGGGTATTATCAACGACTTATCACCGCTGGGCATGCAACTGCTTGTCCCTTCCAAGCTGAAAAGTAAACAGGTTATTAAAATCTGTAGCGATGTTTTGGCAGCAACTGCACGGGTCAGTCACTGTCGCCAAGCGGGGAGTAGTGATCATTTCAGGGTTGGCGTTGAGTTCATCACCCTGCGCTTTCATGACAATACCGGCACCTTTTTGTCAGCCCGTGTATGAGCGGTTATATAGTGTCCTTCCAGAAACACAAAAGGCTGGACGCAGAGATCGCGGAGAAGCACAGAGCTCGCAGAGAAAACCCTTATTACTCAATAACAACCTCTGCGTACTCTGCGTCCAAAAAGTGTTGTTTCTGACCGGATACTATATAGCGTTTTCTGATTCCCTTTGAAACCCGGCCGGAAACGTAACTATTCAGCTGGTGCTCGGGGTCGGAGTCGATTGCGGCAAAAATTTGTACATTTCCCCGCGACCTCAGCGCAATCGACTCCGACCCCTGCCGTGAAAATATCTACCGACTCCAGTTTCCTGCGATGATTGGGGCATCACAATCGGTATTCAATCTTGCACAGGGCTCAGGCGTACCCCAGGATCTCTCCAGCGGCACCACACCGGCCCACACTGGCCACTCATAGTCGGCTTCATCATCTGCGGGTGGGGCTGCACGTACCTTTGCCGATCCCTCATCGATAAGCATCGATACGATACCCGTCGCCTTTAATTCATTCTCCTGCATTGGGCGCAACTGCTGCCAACGGTCTGGGGAGAGACGGTTGATCAGCAACTCAAGCTGCTTCGCTTTTTCATTGGGATCGGTGACGGCTTCCGGCTCACCAAACAGCATTACAGAGCGGTAATTGACCGAGTGGTGAACTGCCGAACGCGCAAGAACCAGTCCATCCAGCAGCGCTATTGATAAACAGACAGGCTTACCGATCACTCCTTTGGTCATGCGTCCACTGGATGCTCCATGCCAGTATATACGGTCACCATCCCGCCAGTGTGAGGTGGGCAGTACAAAAGGGCGGTCATCCATTGTCAGGCCGAGGAAAGAGACATGAGCCTCATCGATAATAGCGTTGATCAGCTCCCGGTCGTAGCTGGCACGATTGCGCCCACGCTTGACCCTGGATCTGTCTGTTGCTTCCAGTTCATTGGAGTTGCTCTGATTCATGTTTTCTCTCTGTGGGTTGTGTGCTGAAAAGTTAGTGCCCATTCCGGCTATCAGATACGCCAGCTTCCTCTCCCTCTACAGTGCCATCCTCAGGGCGCTTTGGGTCGGTCTCGTCGGCCGTTCCATATCTGTCGGCCGTCCCCTGTTGGTCGGCGGTTCCCTGCTTATCTGCGGTATCGGTGACGTCACTCTCCTGATCAAGCCCGTTGGTTACGACCGGCGGGCCTATCGGCAGTAGAAGTGGTTGTTGGTTGATCAGTTCGCGCTCAACTGAAGCTGGCAGCTCGGTTACGCTGATCCTGGCATCCTTCATCAGGTGAATTTCGCCATCAGCGGTATCACTGAAAGCCACTCCAAAAATAGATAGAATGGCTACAGAGAGGGTGACACTTAGTGTCCTGTAGATGGTTGTCCGCTGTCGATGTAAGAGGTGGCGATTGTTCATGCTGGTTTTCCCTGTACAGTGGCAGGTTGTGTCCCTTCTGCGTTTTCCGTGTTCCACTCTATTGTTACCGCACGGACACTATTGTTATCGTACGGAAAGGATGTGGTTTGGCTCTTTTTTGCGTATTTACTATAATAATTCCGTCCGTATGCCTATACATGC
>JBEVXT010000622.1:0-8836 GCA_040505955.1 Sedimenticola sp.
TCAGTAAAATACAGAGTTTTATGCAGCAGGCTCAATGATGACTATGTCGTGGGATGCGGCGAATATCTGCGGGTTTGCTCCGGTGATGACAGCCCATTTCTGAGGGATGTGATGATAGCCAAGGTACTTACGAACAATGGAGCCGTTCTTGCTTTCTACCAGCGCATTATCGTTGCTCCTTCTGGAGCGTGATTTGGTAAGTTCAACCAGTAATTTATTGAGTAGATCTGCAACGTGCCTGTTGATGTACTCCGATCCATTGTCAGCATGAAAGCCTTTGATGATGAATGGGAAGCCATCAATCAAGGACGCCAGAACTGGGATGAGATAGCGTTCGCTTATACGCTCGACAGAGGCAACTCCTTCGAATTGAGTAATCTCGTCAACGGCATTAACGTGGTAGACCCCTTTTACGCCGTCCCAATCGCCCTGATGGACAGTGTCAACACAGATATAGCCAGGTCGCCCTTCAGGCCTAGGCTTTCTTCGTTCACCAATGCTGTTTTGTACCGGACGAGTCTTGCTGACCGCCCCCCGTTGACGAGAGCAGGGTATTGAGTGCCTCAAATTGTATAGGTGCGAGACAGAAATGATGGCAAGACGTTGGTACTCTTCCTGCATAAAAACCTGCCAGGCACGCTCACAGAGCTTCTTGGTGGCTGGGCCACTGAGTGTGCCGTGTAGCTCATCAAGCTGTGCCAGCAGACGGATATCCCCTCGTGTATATTTGGAGGTAAAACCCCTCGCAGTACATTGTCGACGTTGAACCCGCCCCGTCTTCTGGTACTGCTTTATCCTAGAAACCTCACTTGAGAATGGGGCTACAATATCAAGCTGTTGAAAAACTGAGATAAAACGATGGTATTACCACCCAAAGCCGTTCACCCAGAGGGTGAAGATATTGTGGCCAAAAAAAGGCCATTATCAAAAGCCATGGAAGTGGAAACCTTTGCTGGAAAAGTCCATGTCGAATGGGATCCGACCGCAGCAGTCACACCGATAGGACAGCTTCCCTTTTTTATCGAGTTTCTCAAACTGGGGCACCGCTTCGATCCATGGGTGGAGGAATGCCCACTCCACTACGCCAGCAACAACGCACCAAAGAAAATCGATGTGCTGGGTTCACTCTTTCTCGCCATTTTGTCGGGTCACAACCGCTATGCACATATGACGGCTCTGAGAGGTGACAGCGTCAACTCAAAGCTCTTGGGAATGAGTAAAATTATTAGTGATGACTCTGCCATTCGCGCTTTAAAGCGGGTGGATGAGGCCGCCGCCATTCAATGGTTACAAAGCCATCTACAATCCAGCTACGAATCCTTATTGGCCCTCCCCTGGATATTGGATGTCGATGTCACCGTGAAGCCCCTTTACGGTCACCAGGAGGGTGCCAAGGTCGGTTACAACCCGCACAAGCCAGGGAGGCCTTCTCACACCTATCACAGCTACCTTATGGCTAACACCCGCTTGGTTCTGGAGGTGGATGTGCAGCCTGGAGATCAAACCACAGAATCAGGTCATTTCAGGCTCATTTCGTATTAGAAATACGCCCTCCCTTCAGGCTCATTTCATATTGGAAGAGGCTGCTTCTGGCACTGTCCAGTAAAAAGTAATAAGGTCAAGTGCGCATTTTTCTGGGCTACCGTATGAATTAACGGATACGCTAGGTTCAAAATGGGACTGATAGCCAGTCGGCCCCATAAATTCTGATCTCAACTCAAAATGGTCATAAGGCGAAGAATCACCGCCGAATTTGTGCTCTGTGTAAATTATTTCAACACCGTTTATTGTGAATGATTTAGACATATCAAGCTCCTGATAGTGAAATGACGGCCATTGAAGGCCGTCAAATGAGTAGTTATTATTTGCTATTGCTAGGTTTAACAGCACTGATTCGAAAATTGCCGTGTACCGTCATCAGGTTGATGGAACCATCTGAGTTATGGTAACCAACACCAACGGTATAAAATTTGGCTTTATCTTTCCCTGGTATTTCCATTATTTGAGAAACGTTGAAATCAGGTACATTTTTTGAAGTAGATTGAGGCATTTTGTTTTTCCTGTTTTAGTTAATGACGGCCAAAAAAACAATTATTAAGAGAGTATTGCAAGGAAGAAGTAAAAACTGACGCGGGTGAGCGACGAGCCAAAGCGGTGGATATAGGTGACTCCGCCGTATTTGGCGGCAGGCGGGGCATCGGGGCACTGCTCACACAGGGTACGCGCTATCACCTGCAGTCCAACTTGTAAGACGCGCCCGGTCAGTTCTGCGTCCTGAAGGAGGTAATAGCGTAACCGCTTCGGTAGGGTAATTACCCACTGCCTTACCGGCACTTGCGGGAAGAGATGATCGACCAGGTGGGCGGCGGTTTCGGCCATGCGTTTGGTGTTACAGGAGGGGCAGATGCCCCGTCCTTTGCATGAATAGGCGGTCAGGTAATCTTCACCACACTCGTAGCAACGAGCACGAGCACAGCTTCCGCTCACGCTAAGCACCTACATCCATGTAGACAAAACCATGCGCTGCTATCCACGCCATTCAACCCAAATCAATTATAGCGGATAGAGATCGACTGCCGGCGAAGTGTGCCATACTCGCAGCTGGTGTAATGCGATGGGGGAGCTATGGCAGAGGCGGATATCGGGCTGGTTGGCCTTGCAGTGATGGGGCGTAACCTCGCCCTCAACATCAACGACCACAACTTCACAGTGGCGGTATTTAACCGCACCCCGGAGACTACCGATACATTTGTCAACGATCCGGCGGCAGGCGGCGCTATCAGAGGCTGTCATTCACTGAAAGCGCTTGCCGAGGCGCTGACCAGGCCGCGTAAAATCATACTGATGGTAAAGGCCGGTGATCCTGTTGATCACGTCATCGGTGAGCTGCTGCCCCACCTCAGCCCGGGTGACATCATCATCGACGGCGGCAACTCCCGTTACAGTGATAGCGAACGCCGCTGCCGCAACCTTACGGAAAAAGACATTCCCTTTATCGGCTGCGGTATCTCCGGCGGTGAGGAAGGAGCGCGCCACGGCCCCTCGATCATGCCGGGGGGAGATAAGGGCGCCTGGCCCGAAGTCAAACCCATTCTTCAAGCAATTGCCGCCAAAGTGGATGGCCTGCCCTGCTGCCGCTGGGTTGGAGAGGGCGGCGCCGGTCACTATGTCAAGATGGTACACAACGGCATCGAGTACGGCGACATGCAGCTGATCAGCGAAGCTTACCAGTTGATGCGTGAGGGCCTGGGAATGTCGGCCAGCGAGATCCAGGCAATATTTCAGGAGTGGAACCAAGGGGTTCTCGACTCCTACCTGATAGAGATTACCGCCAATATTCTTGGTGTCAGGGATGATGATGGAGGCCTGCTACTGGATAAAATACTCGACAGTGCCGGGCAGAAGGGCACTGGCATGTGGACCGGGATCAGCGCCCTTGAGCTGGGCGTACCCCTGACGCTGATCGGTGAAGCGGTGTTTGCCCGCTGCCTCTCATCACTGAACGAAGAGCGCCTGCAGGGTGAAAAGCTCCTCGGTACGCCAACCCCACCCTTTGAGGGTGACCGCAGCGAGGCTGTCAGTGCGATTCATGACGCACTTTACGCCTCAAAGATCATCTCCTACACCCAGGGTTACATGCTGATGCGTGAGGCCGCCGCCGCCCACGGATGGAACCTGCAGTACGGTGATATCGCCCTGATGTGGCGCGGTGGCTGCATCATTCGCAGCCGTTTTCTCGACAATATCAAGGAGGCGTTCGGCAGCAAACCGGATCTCAGCAATCTGCTGCTTGACCCCTTCTTCGCCAACGCCGTCAAGGGTGCTGATGCAGGCTGGCGAAAAGCGGTCGCCCTGGGTATCAGCTCGGCTATTCCCCTGCCCGCCTTCAGCTCCGCCCTCGCCTTCTTCGACGGCTACCGGCGCGGCCACCTCCCGGCCAATCTGTTGCAGGCCCAGCGGGACTACTTTGGCGCACACACCTACGAACGGACAGATCGGCCCCGAGGTGAGTTTTTTCATACTGACTGGACAGCAAAATGAGCACTCACTGCACCTATGTCATTTTTGGCGCCACCGGCAATCTGTCGCGAATCAAACTGATGCCCGCTCTCTATCATCTGGAGTGCGCGAAAAAGCTCTCCAGCAACAGCCGTATCCTGCTGCTGGGACGGCGCCCCTGGCGTCGTGAACAGACACTCGATGAAGTACGTCGATGGGTATCTGAAAAAGCGAGGGGAGCGTTGGATGAGGCGGCTTTCGACCGCTTTATCCAGCGCATCGACTACTTCAGGGGCGATCTCACCGACCCTGAAATGTACAGCGGACTCAGCAACTACCTGAGCCAAATGGAAACCCCAAGCGAGAATATCGCCTACTACATGGCGATCAGCCCGGCGGAATTCGGCAACGCGGTGGAGCGGCTGCATGAGGCCAATCTTCTGGATGAGAGCCGCGGCTGGAAGCGGGTGGTGATTGAGAAGCCCTTCGGCTACGACCTGGAGAGCGCCCAGGCGCTGCAACGCCGACTCGGACGCTGCCTGCGGGAGGAGCAGATCTTCCGCATCGACCACTACCTGGGTAAAAGCACGGTGCAGAACGTTCTTGTGTTCCGCTTTGCCAACACCATGATGGAACCGCTATGGAACCGCAACTACATCGACCATATCCAGATCACCCACTCCGAAACCCTCGGTGTCGGCAGCAGGGGTGGCTTCTACGACAGCGCCGGTGCCATGCGCGACATGATTCAGAGCCATCTGCTGCAACTGCTGACGCTGGTGACTATGGAGCCACCGGTCTCAATGGAGGCGGAGTCGCTGCGGGATGAGAAGGTAAAGGTGCTGAAATCGGTGCGTCCCATCCCCCCCGAGGCAGTGCATGCCCACGCCTTCCGCGCCCAGTACGCCGAAGGGAGCAGCGACGGCGAGACGGTTGCAGGCTACCTGCAGGAGGAGAACATACCCGAAGAGAGCGTCACCGAGACCTACGCTGCGCTCAAGCTCTATATCGACAACTGGCGCTGGCGTGATGTTCCCATCTACCTGCGCACCGGCAAGCGCATGGCGGAGGGGCAGTCGCTAATCTCCATCTGCTTCCGTCACCCACCCCAGCAGTTCTTCCGCGATACCCAGGTGAAGCGCATGAAACAGAACTGGATACTGCTCGGCATCCAGCCCTGCGAGTGCCTGCGCATGGAGATAACCGTCAAGGAACCAGGGTTGGAGATGCAAACCCGCCAGACCAGCCTCGACGCCAGCCTGCGCCAGGGGGATGAAGCCCTTAACGACGCCTACGAAGAGCTATTGCTGGACGTAATCCAGGGTGACCGTTCCCTCTTTCTGCGCTACGACGAGGTGGAGTACGCTTGGCGCGTGGTCGATCCAGTGCTGCGTAACTGGGCCACCGAGCGGGACTACATCACCACCTATCCGGCGGGAAGTTGGGGGCCGGAAGAGAGCCGGCGACTGTTTGAAAAAGCGGATCAGCAGTGGCGCCACCGTCTCGACCCGGAGTAAGAAGTGCTGCAGTGGAACCACCTTGAAAATGCCGAAGTGCTGGCCCGTACCGCAGCAGAGCGAATAGTACAGATTGCCCATAAAGCCACTGTCCGGCGCGGATGCTTCACACTGGTGTTAGCTGGTGGCGGCACTCCGATGGCGACCTACGCCCTGTTGGCAAATGAGCGGCTCGACTGGAGTAACTGGCACATCTATTTTGGTGATGAGCGCTGCCTTCCAGTGGATCACCCCGATAGAAACAGCGCCATGGCCAAGCAGACCCTGCTCGACAGGGTCCCGATTCCCAGCGGACAGATCCACCCGATTCCAGCCGAGCTTGGCGCCGAGCAGGGTGCCGATGCCTACAGTGAGGTGATCCGCAGCGTGATGCCCTTCGACCTGGTACTGCTGGGCCTGGGAGAGGATGGGCATACCGCAAGCCTGTTCCCCGGCCAACAAGAAGCTGGGCCGGGGCCAGCAGTCCCCGTTTATCAGGCGCCCAAACCCCCGGCTGAGCGTATCAGCCTCACTGCAGAAGCACTCAGCAGCTGCTGGGAGCTGCTTTTTCTTGTCAGCGGTTCGGGCAAGCAGGCGGCGGTAAGGCGTTGGCGGCGGGGTGAGATACTCCCCGTCAGCCGAATTCATCCCCAGGGAGAGAGTGAGGTGCTGATCGATCAGCAGGCTGCTGCGCCATAATCGATAAAAATCGTCTACAGTAGATATTGCACTCTTTAATTTCGATGGCGATCCTGTCGTGCAACATCTCAATCCCGGCATCAGAATACGCTTTACATTTACCTAGTATCAAACTAGGTTATTACCATCGACGATTATTTCACAGGAGAGAATAGAAAATGGCACACCAATTACCCGCCCTGCCCTACCCAATGGATGCTCTGGAACCTACCATCTCCCGGGAGACGCTGGAGTTTCACTACGGCAAGCATCACCAAGCCTATGTCACCAACCTCAATAACCTGATTGCCGACAGTGAGTTTGAGAACGCCTCCCTTGAGGAGATTGTCATGAAGGCCTCCGGCGGCACCTTCAACAACGCCGCCCAGGTATGGAACCACACCTTCTACTGGAACGGCCTCAGCCCCGATGGCGGCAGCGCTCCCACGGGTGCTTTGGCAGACGCTATCAGTAGCACCTTCGGCTCTTTTGATGCGTTTAAAGAGAAGTTTGCACAGTCCGCTGTCGGCAACTTCGGCTCCGGCTGGACCTGGCTGGTCAAGAACAGCGGCGGCGGTCTGGAGATCGTCAACACCTCCAATGCGGCCAACCCGATGACCAACGGCATGACGCCGCTGTTGACTATCGATGTGTGGGAGCACGCCTACTACATCGACTACCGCAACGCCCGCCCAAAATATCTGAGTGCTGTCTGGGATATTGTCAACTGGGATTTCGCTGGTGCTAACTTCGCTGGCTGATCTGAAGTCAAAAGCAGGACGCTGAGAGCGCAGAGGAGGCGCAGAGTACGCAGAGAAAAGCCGTTATATTCAATAGGTGGTCTGTGTGTGCTCTGCTTACCTCAATATACAGTGTCCACGGTCTCTGCTGTTTTGTAGTGCGTGACCCCGCGTCTGTTGATCCTCAGTGTTAAAATAACCTGTCGTCTCAATCCCTGGAGAGCGTTATGATTCCCCCCGCTGGAATCCCGATTAATAGCTTCAGGTAACGACTTGTCATCAATGAACAGAGAGAGCGGTTTTTGGCGGGGCGCAATCGATGCTCTGCCGGTACAACTGGTTATTGTTCCCTTCGGCGTTATATTTGGGGCAATCGCAACCCAGGCGGGGCTAAATCTGTCTGAAGCGATGGCGATGAGTATCCTTGTCCTGGCAGGTGCCGCACAGATCGCCGCTGTACAGATGCTGAGCGATCAGGCACCCGTTCTGCTGGTAATTGTCACCGGCCTCTTTATCAACCTTCGCTTCGCCATGTACTCCGCCTCACTGGAACCCTACTGGCGTGGATCACCCCTGTGGAAAAGAGCGCTTGCCGCCTACCTTATGGTTGACCAGGCCTATGGCTTGTCAATCCACCGCTATTTGGAGAACAAACAGGAGCCCCAGGCCCAGCGCATCGCCTACTATTTTGGCATCGCCCTGCCCACCGTCTCCTTCTGGTATATGGGTACGGCGCTGGGAGCCTTGCTGGGCGCCGCCATTCCGCCCCAGCTCTCCCTGGAGTTTGCCGTGCCGCTCACTTTTATTGCCATCACCGCTCCCATGTTGCGCGGCATCCCCTCTGTTACCGCTGCAGTGGTTGCCGTGACGACGGCACTGGTCTGTCACTCACTGCCCTACAACCTGGGACTGATGGTTGCCGCCTTCACCGGCATGGGTTGTGGCGTCTGGGTTGAAAATATCATCACCGATGGGGTGGGGGATGAGTGAGGGTATTGATACTTTAACCCTGTGGCTAACAATCGCCGGTCTGGGGATGGCCACTTTCCTTATCCGTTTCTCCTTCCTTGGCCTGGTGAAGGGAGGGCGGCTGCCCCACTACATCATCCGCCTGCTGCGCTATGTGCCGGTAACTGTCCTGCCGGCGCTGATTGCCCCCATGATCGTCTATCCCAAATCTATGGGCGGCGAAACCGATCTTCTGTGGGTGACCGTTGCCCTGTTTGCCCTGCTGGTGGGCATCTGGACGAAAAACATGCTCGCCACCATTGTCAGTGGCATGGGGCTGTTGTGGCTGCTGCAGGGTTTCGGTTTCTGAGGCTGATAACCCTCCCTGCTACCGTTTCGGATACTTCGTAAATCCGACTTCGCCGTATCGGTGATGATTAAGCACAGGGGTTTGATGGTGCTATTCCTTAATTTTGCATGATGTCGTTAAGCAGGCTTTCCGCACTGTCGTATTCTTTGTATCGTCCCGCTTCAATATCTGCAAGCCCTTCATCTACTAAGGCCCGTAATGCTTTTTGTTTGTTTTCGTAGTCCTCCAAAAGACGCAGGCCAGCCCGCACTACTTCGGTTTTGTTTCCAAAACGCCCATGTTCCACTTGGTCATTGATAAACGAGCGATCGTGACCGCCGAGAGAAAAGCTCATATTTTTCAGTGTCTCAGCCATTTGCACAGCCTCCTTTCATACAATCAACATATAATAACTATACAATACATATTATTATTTGACCAGATAAAAGACTTTAGGGTTAGTGGAGATGAAAAAAACAGAAAAAACATGACATCATGTTGGATGAACCAATTGATGGGTGTCCTTGTGTTTGCTTGTCCTTGTGTTTGCTTGTGTTTACTGGATTGGTTAGGAGAGTGGAAGCGATTAATCGCCAATATGATATTTGACCCCTGCCGTAGGTTAT
>JBEVXT010000623.1:0-4420 GCA_040505955.1 Sedimenticola sp.
GTCATAAAATCGCGTTTCACATTTCAGTTTCGTTTCAGCATCAACGAAAGATTTAGGACACTTAGTGACCGCCTTGTAAAAGCTGCGGTCGTCTAAAAATTTCGCTTCACTCTCATTGTATGGCCGATACTGTAATGCTATGCAATCCGTCAATTTATCGAACATTTCAGATTCATGTACTTCTTTAAGACTAACTAGCGCATCCAGAGCATCTGGGCAGCAACTATGTTTTGGTAAACAGGTTTTCTCACAGTCACATTGTCCACAACATTCCGATTCCCTGGTGTTATTGACGTACGCGAAATTTGGCACATGAAAGTCGTAGTATGTCTGTACAATACACAACGTATTGTAGGGACAGTGTCTATGAAACTGTTCTGTGATATTCCTCACAAGGGGATCCCAGATTACACTCAAGTCCGGTGGATCTGTCTCATTCATAGGGTTGGCAGTCGACGGTGGAGTCGGAGGTAAACCTGGGGGAGCCGTCCAGCATTCCGCCAAGCTAAAGGCGTTACAGAAGACAAATAACAATATCAAGCCTGAATCCATTACTGACAAGTTGTTTGTTGTAAATGTCATTATATATGGTTGGTCGTTTAGTGGTTCTGTGAAGCGATGATGATATTTCAGAAAGTCACATAATATTGTTATTTAATAATTCACAATCGTATTAATATCCATATGCAAAACGAGTAAGATTTAAAGAGGTCCCATAATTTCAGTTTGGAACCATAATCCTGGAATAACATTCGATACCTTATTATTGTTCTATAATTAGTTTACCACTGTAATGGCGTGCCAATTTTCAAACGTTAAAGCAAGTTGTTTTTAGTTTGTGTTGTGTGCGTATGTAAACGTGTCTGTTAACTGTGGCATTGTCTTCCTCGTTCAACGGCATATGTCCCAACATTTGCGTACAATATACACAAAAACAACATCGATTGATCCTTTATGAACGTCACTTTTACTACGTGCAAATTCAATCTCTGAAAGTCCCTGTGCACTGGTAACCAACACTTGGTGTTCAGATCCTGCCAGTCTTTTCTTCTAGTTATAGCTAGAGAACTGACAAATTGCTATATAAACACTGTCCACCGTTTCTAATGCGTAATGAAATGTTTACAACCTGGGCCCATTAATATACTCACGCAAGTAAGAATTGATTGTGTTCGTGATAGAATTTTGTTTTGTTGACTTCATTGGAAACAAATGCGACTTACTCGACCATTGCAGGTCCGGGTAAAACATTCCTTCGGTGACTCCGACAGTTTTGAGATAATAACGATTAATTTGCCAACAGAGAACATATATATCAACTGTTCTCGGTGGCATAAGAATCTTTATTGATGGAATGGCAAGTGGCACATCCCTGATAAGACTGTGTGGATAGACAGGCTGTTCTGTGACTAAGCTGGTCATAGATTCGACCAGAGCTCACGGCAGTCCCAACTGAATTATAATGAATCATCAATTAATATACCAATATAAGCAGTGGTAACTATGTGATTTTGTCACTGCTAGTAGCTACAACATTCATTGCAGACACACTTGTCACTGTCGCAATTACTGTGTAGTAATGTGTAACGACATGCCTCTCATTAGTATGCCTCTGTTAATAGTTGTTGGTAAAACTTCTTACCCTCGGAACAGATCATCTGGGCTGGGATTACGGCCTATATTCGTGGATAAAGCTCTAAGACGCGGTTTGTCGGGCAATTTCTCGTTCTCTAATTGAATTTCAGATATGGGAGATGTAAAGGTTGCAAATGTAATGGAACTGATCTGTTCATAAACACGTCATAAAATATTCAGTTGTTGTGATTAGTGAACGAGCGGGTGTTCCCCCAATGGACGACAGAACTGTTGTTCTATATAACTGCTATAGAGAACTGTCTCTTATACAATGGTTTAAATGCGCGGAACAGTAAGCTATTATATAGATTACGAACATGAACGAACGACAGACAATAGTGGATACATGTACTCTATACGCATAAACCAGGCTTGTCGCGTCTCCGTTTATTTATTTTTATTTTTTCGAAAATGTGCGATATTTCCACTATTTGATGTATAATGTTCGCAAAACATAAAAAAGCCAATGCAGAATGATATTCCCCATTTGCTCTCAGATGATCGAAAGTTTCGATAACTGTACAACATTACGCAAGCATAACTATTAAATTATCATATTAGAAAATCATCGTGATGCGATAAGCTGGATATATACTATCGTTGTCGAGTTCATATAAAACCCCGGTTAGTTCGTATAGGTAACCTTTAACCCGTTTAACTTCACGGGGCCTCGGTTTGCAAAAAATATAGATCCAACTGAGCCGTGTCGCAATACTTAATGTAAAAATAACCCGTAATATAAACAAAATACATTAAGGGTTGCGCGTCAACGCTTAATGTAAAAATCATCAACCTTAATGTAAAATATATATTTTACATAAGAGTCGATATGGAAAATACTAGTGCACTACCTCTTGCGTTAATCTTGCCAACGATCAGTAAAGCTCCTTGATTTCAAGTATACAGACTGATTTAATGCCCAACGGTTTTATAACCGCTGGCAAGATTATTGCAAGCGGTAGTTTAACCGTTAATGTAACAAGAGGCGCACCATTAACACTACGATAATCGATCCCCTCGCCGGACTTTGATAGTATGTCCGATCCGTGACCTTGACTGCTTGACATTCGGCGTAGGAACCCCGGTACATTTGTGTCACTCTATTATTTGCATGTATACACTGTTGCCGAGTATTATTGAAATCCATCCAGGGGTTCCAAAGAATACGAGTTAAACGAATTTGCTAAACGCAAGTTTATGCTAAACGTAAACGCTAACATTATGTCAGTCACTTTACCTTGACCTTGGACATGGCTATCGAATATTACTGGAATCCGTCAAACGGTTCAAATGTTATTGCGATAACAAAAGTGTCACCATAGCAATCACGCACACAATCACACACGCTCATGGACTAACGCTATATCCACTTTTCGCTATGTGAGGGGATAAAAAAGTATATATGTTATCAATTTTGAAGCTAGGAAATTCAAACTATGTATATGATTGGCATGTGCACTGGGATATGCAAGATACGAGTGCTCGAATTACACCGTGACCCTTCCCCGCGGCCCAGGGAGTAGGAGTTAAAACGTCTAACATTGAAAGAATGCAGTACAGAATGTCATTTTGCAAAATTTGTACGAAACTTTGCATGCATGAATATTGTACAATAATACCAACTGAATTTCATTCGTGTGCTATGTAGAGGGATGGGAGGTGTAAAAATAGTGTGCGTCTTTTTTTACAGTCATTCGAATATATTCAAATTAATTGAATGTGTAGATCGGCAGAACATGATAGCAACATAAATGTTCCGACTACATGTGTACCCTCGAAGCCAGGGATAGGATATAATGGGGGGATAATCTGGGGGCGTCGACGGTCAAATGTTGAAATATTCCAATGTCGAAATCGTTTTCCAACATTTTTACTGGGAACTTTGTATGATTAACAGTATAAAAGATAATATATATCAAAACACGATTTTCATTCTGACCACTAAGGGACCTAAAGATGTGAAAAAAAACGTTGGTGCTTGCGGAGGCGCGCCATCGACTGTGCGATGTTATGCGTGCCTTGCGAAGCGCACCAGCGGTGTCGTAAGAAGCGTCCGTCCGTACGTACATCCGTCCGTCTTGCCATACGTCCGTCTTGAAAAAAATACATGCTTAACATAGTATGTATAGTGCAGGGCCAAATCTGGCATGTATGCACTGGCTTGGAGAAAAGTATGCAGCACGAAAGCCATTTACAAGTAATGTTCCGATTAGTCGAATAATAGCAAAATCCTCGATAAAATCTTAACGACAATTAATCGATCATGAAGTTTCATTAATCCAATTATACCTGGTGATAACATTTATTGAATTTGTCCTTATATTCAATATTTGCCAATAAAGTGTACTGAACAATGTTCGCATGCTTCCAAATGATCTATATTGAGCAGCCGATGTTAGAATATACCATGTCATGGGAGACGTTGCTTCAACGTTGAATTGCCTGCTACTGGCTATATTTCAACGTTATTTCAACAGGGAAATGATGTTGAAACAACATTGGGTCAACGTTGAAATGACATTGAAACAACGTTGGATCAACGCTGACGTCAACGTTGTAATATCTACCTACATTCAACGTCAATAAAACTTTCAAATCCAATTATAATTCAACCTTGTTTCAATGTCAGGTGAGACGTTGCTTCAACGTTGAATTGCCTGCTATATTTCAACGTTATTTCAACAGGGAAATGATGTTGAAACAACATTGGGTCAACGTTGAAATGACATTGAAACAACGTTGGATCAACGCTGACGTCAACGTTGTAATATCTACCTACATTCAA
>JBEVXT010000624.1:0-1420 GCA_040505955.1 Sedimenticola sp.
CGATTGGCTCCGAGACCTGCCCCTCACGAACAACTTCGCTCATACGCCTGAGTTCCGGATGCCTCTTTGCTTCGATCTGACAGGGTATTGGGGCGGACTGTCACCGTCGTACTGACAAGGGGCGAAGTGTGAAGTACTTTGCGCTCGCTATATTTCATGTAGAGGTTACACGATACATTGCCGGGGGCAGTGGAGTAGGTTGATTATATGATTCAGTACAAATATAGGCTCTTCCGAAAATATTAACTCAAGCAGTCAGGAGGCTGTTATCTGATTGGCTCTATAGATCTGGCAAGGCGTAGCATTAGTTCTCGATTTGACTTGTCCAGATTGGAATAAATGATCATCAGTTCACGCATATCATCTGGAAAAGAACCACAGAGTGGATCTTGTTCGATATGTTGCTCATCCATCCATCCGCTTGGTTTTTTTAAATATGACTCACAATGTTTCATCGTGCGCTCTGTGAGGCGGAGAAATGGATTGGTGAGATGGGTGTCCAGTTTCTTGCGTGATATGCTTAATGACTTAAGTAGTGTAGTCAGCTTCCGATTAGATTTCGCCTCATCGGTGATGGCAATTAGGTTTTGATGGCGAATTGCCTGCAAATCACGCCCAGTTGATCTAATGGGTCCCGCGCCAAACATTATCCAGCACGGTGATGAACTGGTTGCTGTTGCGATTAGTCGCACATCATCAGGGGATGGCATAGAGATTCCAGCCTCGTAATTTCCCAGTCTTGATCGCTTCCATTCGGGAATTTGCGCAAGAAGCGAATCAGCGGTATCCATTCCAGCCATTTTCCTTGCTTGTTTGATGCGTTGGCCAATCAGAACGGCTGTGGGATTTTTACGTTCGCTCATATTCATAGAACCATGTATTTGTTGGTACCGGATAAATAATACAAGAAACTTGTAAAAATTACTTGCAAACTTGTAATTTATTCTTATACTACCGCCAACCTTAATTAATCAATTGGAGACCATGGTTTCAATGAACGCCAACAAATACATATCCATTCAACTCGCCTCACCGGCGAAGGGGCTATTGAGCCTCGCGACCGGTAATCCGGTGATGGGTCTGTTCGAGTGTGCGCTTAGTGGCAATACGACTCATGGTCCAGAACAATATTATCGGTTTGATATGATCTGATCTTCCGCATGACATTTTCGTGGAAGGTCGTAACAAGATGCCTTCCACGGAAGAACCAGATACTGGTAACCCCGTTGGGCATTATGTGCAACGGGGTTTTTTATTGCCTCGAATTCTGCCTTGACGCCTGTTTGGGGGTTCGTTGCGAGCTGTGGCAGCAGCTGGTTGTGTTCTGGGCCTGTTATCGCGGTATTCATCTCTGCCTGCTGCGGTGAAGGTAAGTAAAGCGGGACTGTAGTTTAACTTGGGTGCCGGGTGGGGAATCCGG
>JBEVXT010000624.1:1520-8292 GCA_040505955.1 Sedimenticola sp.
GCGGGCGCAGTGTCCAAAGGATTTGGTGATGAGAAATAGATGAACCAATCTATTTGTCCAGGGGGCAAAGAAGATCAGGGACAACTATGCCAGGGATGGCACAACCGGGAGCAGCAATAACCGGGCAATGATTAACGGCAGATCTTCTGAGTTGGAAGATCTCTAGATAAAGGAGATGGCAATGAGTGTAACAACTATGAGTTTTCGAGAAGCAATGAGTATTAACCAACTTATAGAGCAAAGAAAATGGACAAGAAACTACTGGACGAAATCATTGCCTGTCTGCCCAAGGACAGGACACTATTTCACTATGCGAAAAACGATTATGCATTGATGCTGCTGTCACGATACGCAGGGAAGGGTATGAAGGTGGCCGATATCCGGCGCTCACCTTTCGGAAGGCTGCTGGAAAAGCCGACTATACGTAACCTGATTGCAGAGTTAGGCAGCGGCCGTGTCAGCGGTGATCTGTTTGATTATGTCTATGTAAAAGAGAGGCAAGACTTCCTGTTGACCATCGGCCGCTGGAATGAGGAGAGATCCCGACATAACCAGACTACACGCAACAGTGCCAATCTGGTGTTACAGGTGAACTTTAACTGCGGTCATGATCAGGTATTTGAGAAGTGTGTGGCAGAAGATGACCGCTGGTTCTTTGAGTCATGTGGGCATCCGATATTCCAGCGTGGTGCTCGGAGGTATTTTCGGCACACACTGGCCTGGATAAGGTTGGATATAGATTTTGATCTTGATGAAGTATTGATAGAGGAGGTTCAGACCGATTGGCTGCGTGATGCAAGGGCGTTTCTGATCCGGTTGGAAGCTAAGGCCAAGCGAGCCGGTAAACAGGATCAGGATGAGGTAGTGCGTGCCAAGAAGGCACAGGAGTATGTAGGAAAAACCCTGGCGGCCTATTTTTCCATGTGGGATGAGGCAGCCCTTGCGGCAGCGATAAAGTTTATTGCTGATGAGCTTGGTATTGGCACTGTCTACTACCACTCCTTTGAGACCGGCAACGTGCTCAAAGGACTGCGTTACAGTCAACCGCCAAGATCACTGTATACGAACCTTCCTCGTAAGTTCTGTTTTGAGCTTACAGATGAAGTGCCAAGGATGTTCCGTAAGTCGACAGCGGCCAAACGTAAACTGCGCAGGGCACCTGATCCGAAATGGTATCGGTTACCACTGGAGGCAAGGCGGTGATCAGAATAACCGACATCATCGAAATAGATGAGGAGAGCCTGGAGTTCAAATCCATCTATGCATCAGGCCCTGGTGGTCAGCATGTGAACAAGAACCGCACTGCGATGCAGTTGCGCTTTGATATCACCCAGGAACATGGCCTGAGCCATGGGGTGCAACAGCGATTGATACGACTGGCCGGAAACCGGGTAAGCGGTGACTACAAACTGATTATTACCGCACGGCGTTATCGTAGTCAGGAGCGAAACCGGAAGGATGCCCAGAAACGGCTATTTGAGCTTATCCGGAAAGCAGCAGAGACGCCGAAGCCAAGGATAAAGCGCAGACGCTCCCGTGCAGTCAATCAGGATCGCTTGGATGAAAAGCGTAAGCGTAGCGAGGCAAAGGCCGGGCGCCACAAGGTGATGCATAATTATTAAAGGATATAAAACGTGAACAGTACAAAGATGAAAGCGAATTGCGATGGAGGGGCATAGAGCCCCAGTCATCCATACGTTGAAAGAGGCAATACATCGTTCAGCGGTTCAGGTTCTGTATGCCTGTCCTGCGCACCCAAGCTAACCCAGTATGGGGATTGCCCGGTGTGTACAGAACGACAGTGGGCTTTTCAACTCCAGCGAAGATAGCTCAGCCGGGTAGAGCAGCTGATCAACTCAGCCTGTCGCGGGTTCGATTCCCGTTCTTCTGCACCAGCCTAATAAGCTGGCTTGGAAAAGGCGCAAGCCTGTGGTTCAAATCCACCCTTTTGATGTAGGTAACATCACACCCGGACTGTGCCCCCGTGGTTGAAGTAACGGTAACGCAGTTTGTTACTTAATCTTCAGACCGCAGCGCACCAGTCGCCTTGAATGGCGCTGCTCTAATCAGACCGGAGCAATTGGATAGCAATAACGGAGACAGCAATTACGATTTGCGGTTCGGTACATGGATGTGTGCTCTGTCATTGCCCTTCGATACCACCCGTCTGGTCATGACTTGTCATCCGTGACTGGGGCGTGGGGCATACGTCCACACATATTTAAGCAACTCCTGATTGGCAGGGCTGCATGATGAAAAGAGGTGAATGGAAATGAGGAACAGATAGCAGGTCGGTGTGGCTACCTGGCACATGAGTGACCGGGTCCCGAGTTCGAAAACGCCGCGCAACTGATTGGAATTATGAGTAAGAAAATATAAAGGAGAAATGTGATGTTCGGTCTGAAGCGAATCGTCATTGCACAGCATGAGCGTGGTCTGTATCTGAAAGATCGTAGCATTAAGAAGATTCTGGAGCCTGGTGTGTACTGGGTGACCGATCCTCTGGGCCGCGTCTCAATTGAGATCTACAACCTGACTGAGCCGGAGTTTAAGCACGCCTATGAGGATGTGCTGATCAAGGAGCGGAAGGCGTTGTGCGAGCAGCACTTTCAGGTCATCGAGCTGGGAGAGTATGAGGTAGGCCTGGTCTACAAGAGCGACAAGCTGAGCGGTGTTCTACCGCCCTCCAGCCGCCAGTTGTACTGGAAGGGCCTGGTAGATGTGAAGGTAGAGGTGCAGAATATCCAGGAGGATTTTGCCCTGCCGCGTGACAAAGTGGGCCTGATCGCCCACGCACGTATGGGCTCCAAGCCTTCTGAGCTGGTCAACTATGTCTATCTGGCCGAGGTTAAGGACAACCACGTGGGCCTGCTGCTGGTGGATGGTGAGCTGGTTACTCAGCTCAAGCCCGGTCTGCACGCCTACTGGAAGTTCAACCGCCATGTGGCCATTGAGCAGATTGATCTGCGGCTGCAGGCCATGGAGGTCTCCGGTCAGGAGATCCTGACCAAGGATAAGGTCACCCTGCGTATCAACATGTCTGCCCAGTACCGAGTACTGGATCCGGTAAAGGCACGAGTTGAGCTGACCAACTTCAGCGACTACCTGTACCGTGAGCTGCAGTTCGCACTGCGTCAGGCCATCGGTATGCGCACTCTGGATGTTCTTCTGGGTGATAAGGGTGAGCTGGATCGTGTGGTTTATGATGTAGTACATCAGAAGGTGGCCGAGTTTGGGATCGAGGTCCGTAGTGTAGGTGTGAAGGACGTGATCCTGCCCGGCGACATGAAGGATATTCTGAACCAGGTGGTTGAGACCGAGAAGGTGGCCCAGGCCAACGTCATCAAGCGACGTGAGGAGACGGCTGCGACCCGTTCGCTGCTGAACACAGCACGCCTGATGGAAGAGAGCCCGATGTTGCTGCGTCTCAAGGAGCTTGAGGTGCTGGAGAAGGTAACCGAGAAGGTCGATAGACTGACTGTATTCGGTGGCCTCGACGGCGTACTCAAGGATACCGTAAAGATAAATGTATAGGAGGCATATACAGGCCCGATCCATAGGGATCGGGCTGCATATGTAGGAACAATGCCAATCAAGAGAGTAATAACAAAAGGACGGGTGCCGGTAAAGATCTATACCGACGATGTGGAACAAGCGGCACTGGATCAACTAGCCAATATTGCCCATCTGCCCATAATCCACAGCCACGTGGCGGCCATGCCGGACGTGCACATGGGTATTGGTGCCACCGTGGGCTCGGTTATCCCTACCAAGGGGGCCATAATCCCGGCGGCAGTGGGTGTCGATATCGGCTGCGGCATGAATGCCGTGCGCCTGTCCCTGAGGGCAGAGCAGCTACCGGACAGCATGTACCGCATACGCAGTGCCATCGAGAGGGCTATTCCAGTGGGCTTTAACCAGCACAAGAAAGATCCGGTTAAACGCTCCACCATCACTGCCCTGAACACAGTGCTGGAACAGATCATCGACAAACACCCCGCCATCCTCAGGATGCAGGGCAAGAAACCCTATCTCACCTGGGTAAGGCAGTTAGGCACCCTGGGTGGCGGCAACCACTTCATTGAGATCTGTCTGGATGAAAACCAGGATGTCTGGATCATGCTGCACTCCGGTAGCCGTGGGATCGGCAACATTATCGGCCGCTACTTCATCAGCCTGGCCAAGAAAGAGATGGGCAACCAACTGGGTCGCCTGCCGCATAAGGATCTGGCCTACTTCACTGAAGGGGCGCAGTACTTTGCCGACTACGTAAAGGCTGTACACTGGGCTCAGGACTATGCCATGTACAACCGCCGCGAGATGATGAGACGGGTGGTGGATGCCCTGCAAGTGGTGCTGCCACCCTTCCAGGCCACCAAAGAGGCCATCAACTGCCACCACAACTATGTGGCTAGAGAGCACCATTTCGATGCGGATGTCTATGTAACCCGCAAGGGTGCCATCCGGGCAGGAGAGGGCGAGCTGGGGATCATTCCCGGAAGCATGGGGGTGAAATCCTATATCGTCCGCGGTAAGGGTAACCCGACATCGTTCTGCTCTTGCTCCCATGGAGCCGGTCGACGCATGAGCCGCACTCAAGCCAAACGCCAGTACAACAGCCGGGATCTGGAAGCACAGACCAAAGGAGTAGAGTGCCGCAAGGACAGAGGGGTGGTCGATGAGATACCGTCTGCCTATAAGGACATAGACCAGGTGATGGAGAATCAGAGCGATCTGGTAGAGGTGGTGCATACCCTAAAGCAGGTCGTGTGTGTGAAGGGGTAGATTTAGTCGCATTTGCAGGAGCGAGCCTGTTTGCGATGGACTCCGAAATCTGCTCTTCGCAAACAACTTCGCTCCTGTGCCTGAGTTCTGGATTGCTGTGGCTTACAGCTTCGCCGCCATATGCAAATAGTTTTCCAGGCGTTGAGGATTCACTTTTCCCTTTTCTACCGCAGCCACCAGGGCGCATCCGGGATCATCACGGTGGCTGCAGTTGCTGGAGTGTCGTAGGGCACTCATCATCTGACTCCTTGGTTGAAGACCAACAATGGTCATTAAGGAGTTTGGCTGATGGATTACACTTGGCTGGATCGAGGGGGGCTACCGAGAAGCGGTTTCAACGCCAACCATCACCGGCGCGCGCCTTTGGCGCGTCCGGTGAATGGTTTTGTTAGCTGCCTGTTTTGGGTAACAGCAAACGTGGTTTACGATGCACGACTTCACGACCCGAATTAGATTCAAAGTTTACTAGCGCTTTGTGAATTCGCTTGAGATCGTGCCCGTATTTTTCTGCGTGTTCCATACGATAGTGCCGAATTTCAGCAACAATAGGATCTTCTTTCATATTTCCGCTCCTAACTCCTCTGGGGAACATGAAATTGGACATACAAAGCCATGTGCTTCAATTACTGATGAAATCAATGCCTTCGTGTGGGCGTTGTTTATGTGTTTGAAATTCCAAGTAAGAAGAAAATCGACGCCAGCTGCTGCTGCAATACCTATATGAAGAGCATCTTCTTCACTATTCAAAGGTACTGCACCTTGAGCCAAGAGGTCTTCTGCTAGAATTAAAGCTTCTTCTGAAGTTCCAAGCATTGGAATGTCCTTTATTGTCTCTAATCTTGTCTGAGCTGCCGTTTTGTCGCCTTTCGATATTTCCTGTATCACCAGGCCGGAAACAAATGTCTCATACTTGGATTTGTGATCTTGCCACCAACTTTCCGTAATTGCTTGACGAGCAGAAACCACAACATCACGGCTTGGCCGCGCCGTGAGATAGCTGATTACAGATGATTCGATATATACGGATTCAACCATGCCGGTATTTTACCACTTTGCCTTTTTCAGCAGCAGTGGGTCAGAGAGTGCCCGTAGGCACTCCCTTCCCGTTATCGCAATGAGGTCGATTCCCCATATTTCCCAGCGTACATCTTTCTCGTACTGGGCGGTCCCCGAGTGATTGCCCCAGCAATAGGGGAATGAATGTCAATACCTTAACTTGCACCTAAGTATACGTCACGACAGGAGATAAAGCCCCGACTCCAGATGTGCTTATTTAAGAACCTTGCGTTATCCGTCATCCAGATACGCTTGTACCTCATGCACCGTATTCGTCGCCGTATGAACTGATCCAAGGCATTAAAACGCCCCAGACCGGTGGTGAATACGGCGGAGAAATAGCGTACTGTACCACAGACAACACAATTCAGATCCACGACCATGCGAGTAACGAATACAGGGTCAGGTCTAGATTAGATGCTTCCCCGCTGGATGAGATATATTTCACAACCCACCACGAGGAAAGCTTCAAATCTAGACCTGACCCCTTTCTTTCAACCTTGCAAGCTTAAACGCCGAGTTGACCTGATGGTTAGCGCGAATGTACCACAACTGCTTAGACAGTTGTGATGCACTTTGCTTTGCCTTACCTTAATTTTTTGCCATCATGTATTAAAATAACTGCTATATATGTATCTCATGAAGGCTTTTTGTGCTCGCTTGATGGACTCAATGTTCCTTGTAGGCTAATGGTTGAATCGATTGGACTTTGCTAAGTTGTCAACAATAGCCCCAGCATTTTTATGTACGATCATATAAATGATGTATGTTAACTTGCCTAGTGTTTCGTTATTTACATTAATAGTAGGAAATTGTTTTGCAATAACTTCATGGAACCTGAGTAGATGATCTTTTTCGTCTCCATCTTTTGGTATCAATACATTAACTATAGACTTCATCACTTCTTCGTATGTCGGACCATGTAATATTT
>JBEVXT010000625.1:0-7127 GCA_040505955.1 Sedimenticola sp.
CCACCTTCACGCCAGCAGCTGATGGCGCTGTAACGATTGATGTCAATGGTTCGACTTTTACCGATGCGTCAGCCAACAACAACAGTGCCGCCACTCAGTTTAACTGGACCTATGACAGCACCGGTCCCACCATGTCCATTACTGCCGCCGGGGTATCGGACGGAGACACCTCAAATGACGCTACTTTGGCACTGACCTTTACCAGTAATGAAGCGACCACCAACTTTGCCGTGGGCGATATATCAGTCAACAATGGCGTACTCAGCAGCTTTGCGGCTACCTCCAGCACAGTTTATACGGCAACGTTCACACCAACTGCTGATGGTGCTGCAACGATTGATGTCAATGGTTCGACCTTTACAGATGCATCATCCAACAACAACTCTGCCGCCACTCAGTTTAACTGGACCTATGACAGCACCGGTCCCACCATGTCCATTACTGCCGCCGGGGTATCGGACGGAGACACCTCAAATGACGCTACTTTGGCACTGACCTTTACCAGTAATGAAGCGACCACCAACTTTGCCGTGGGCGATATATCAGTCAACAATGGCGTACTCAGCAGCTTTGCGGCTACCTCCAGCACAGTTTATACGGCAACGTTCACACCAACTGCTGATGGTGCTGCAACGATTGATGTCAATGGTTCGACCTTTACAGATGCGGCATCTAATGATAACTCTGCCGCCACTCAGTTTAACTGGACCTATGACAGCACAGCCCCCACCATGACCATTACTGCCTCCGAGGGCGCGGATGGATTTACATCCAATGATGCAACCCTGTCACTGACCTTTACCAGCAGCGACGCAACCACTAACTTTGCTGTGGGCGACATTTCAGTCGTCAATGGCGCACTCAGCAGCTTTGCCGGTTCTGGCACTACCTACACGGCCACCTTCACGCCAGCAGCTGATGGCGCTGTAACGATTGATGTCAATGGTTCGACTTTTACCGATGCGTCAGCCAACAACAACAGTGCCGCGACTCAGTTTAACTGGACCTATGACGGCACCGGCCCCACCATGACCATCACCGCCGCAGAGGTATCGGATGGTGATACCTCAGGTGATGCCACGTTGTCGCTTACCTTTACCAGCAGTGAGTCGACCAGCAACTTTGCCGTTGGCGATATTTCAGTCACCAATGGTGCACTCAGCAGCTTTGCCGGTTCCGGCGCCACCTACACGGCGACCTTTACACCAACAGCCGATGGCGCAGTTACCATTGATGTGGCTGACGCGACCTTTACCGATGCCTTAAGTAATGATAACTCCGCAGCTACCCAGTTTAACTGGATCTACAGTTCCGGCCCCGATGAAGCCGAGACAGTAGCTACCACTCAACAGGCCGTTCAGAACTTCGCCAGCAAACGCATGGTGATGATCACCTCCCAGGGGCCGGGCATCTCCGGCTTCCTCGGCGGTGACGGCCTCGGTGGCGGCTTCAACGGCTTCTTTGGTGACAGCCCGGTAGGCCTCAACTTCAGCGGTGACAGCGACCGCAACCAGGGGAGCTTCTCCACCAGCCTGCAGCAGTTTATCAATGCAGAACAACGGACCTACGCCCGCAAACTGGCGCAGAACGGCGCCGCAGAGGGAGGAGGCGTACCGGGCGAATCACAAAGCCCGATCCGCTCCCCGGCCAATATCTGGATCAAGGGGCGCTGGACCCACGCCAAGGAGGATCGCGGCAATATCGACGAGAAGAGTGACTTTGGCATCGTCTATATCGGCACCGACTGGCGCCACTCAAAAGACCTGCTGATCGGCCTCATGGGGCAGATCGACTGGGCAGACGAGAAGTCCACCGGGCTGGGTGTCGAGGCCGAGGGCAAGGGCTGGATGCTCGGCCCCTACGTCGTATCGCGGCTCACCGACACCCTCACCCTGGATCTGCGTGGTGCCTGGGGACAGTCGGATAACAAGGTCAACCCTCTGGGTACCTATTGGGACAGTTATGATAGTGAGCGCTGGCAGATAGAGGGCAACCTCACCGGCAGCTTCGACCATGACCGCTGGCACATCGCCCCCTCCCTGGGCTGGAACTACTTCGGGGAGAAACAGAAGGCCTATACCGACAGCAACGGCTTCCGTATTGGCGAACAGACCGCCTCTCTGGGTAGCCTTAACTTCGGCCCGACGGCGAGTTATACCCTGCGTGAGACCGATGATGGGCTACTTATCCGTCCTCTGGTGGGGTTGAAAGGGGTCTGGGACTTCGATGCCCCCGACATCACCGCTGTCAACGGCCTTGCGGTGGGCACCGAGGGGCTCCGCGCTCAACTGAAGGTCGGCGTCAATCTGCGCACAGTCAAGGGCCTCACCTTCCAGGGGAGCTATATCTATGATGGCATCGGTGTATCTGACTTCGAGTCTCACACCGCCGAACTGATCTTGAGTATGCCCCTGCGTTCGAGTGCGCTGCCGAAAGGGTCATCCATTCAGGGTTCTTACTCTCTGCAGGGGATAAATTACCTCAACAGCTTTGAACAGGATAGTGAAGATGCCCAGAGCGCCAAGCTGTCGGTAGATATCCCGTTCTGAGGTGAGTCACAGAGTGGTTACCCATCACGCCGCAACCTTGGTTGCGGCGTTTTTTTTACCTCGTTCCCACGCTCCTGTGCGGGAATGCATACAAGGCTTTAGCCATGTATTGGATATCACCAGGGGGTCGGAGTCGATTGCCCACATGGATGTGGGTAAGAAGCGTGAGCAGGGAGCGGAAGCATTGCCCACATCCATGTGGGCAATCGACCCCGAGCATAGTTCCAAAAGGTGGCTGTCCTGTTTCCCTGTGCTAATATTATTGTGCGTTGCCGCTTGTTGTGGGGCTGACTATTGCAATACAGAAGCAGGTCTCGTTAATCTGAACTCTGGTACGTATAACCGGGCAGGCCATAGATCATGAAAATCGGCAAAAGCCCTGATTCTCACATGATGGAGTAAGTAGAGCGCCATGATTGCACTTATAAACATGTTTGCCACCCCGAATCACCTGAAGGGCATCACCCCAATAAAAATGCCGGTTAACCATCTGTGGCGCCGGGTCTATAGTGATCAGAATCTGCAACAGGCGTTCGACGGGTTGTGCCGCCAGTCCGAAAAAGAGGGTGGGGCGCATCCCAACAGCGATCTGTGGGACTATCGCCGCAACTGGGCGCAGTACAAGAGCGAACTGCAACAACGCCTGGCGAGCGGCGACACACAACTCCAGCCGGTCTCCATCGTCGAGTGTCGCAATGAGCAGGGGCAGATGGAACGCCGCGAGCTGCGCAGCGCCGAAGACCGCCTGATTATCCGAGCCGTGGCCCAGGTGCTGCAGCCCGCGTTACAACTGCGCCTCTCCCCCACTTGCACCCATCTCAAAGGCAACGGCGGCCTGCAGGGCGCGGTACGGGATACCCAGGAGTACATCACCGCCCATCCCGATGCCCAGGTGATCCAATCCGACGTCAAGGGCTACTACGCCAATATCGACCACCACATCCTCGCCGAGCAGTTGCACCGGCTGCTGCCCAACGAGATCGAACTGAAACGGCTGCTGTGGCGCTTCATGCGCCGCACCACCGAGTTTGTCGGCAACTACTCGGAGATCGACCAGGGTCTGCCCCTGGGCACCTCCCTTTCACCGCTGCTGGGGGCGCTCTATCTCAGCCCCCTGGATCGGCTGGCCAAGGCGACCAAGGGCAGCTTCTACCGCCGTTATAGGGACGACTGGGTCTGGGTGCTACCCAAACGCCGGGGCTTGGGCAAGGCCCTGAAACAGCAGTCTGTTGTCCTGCAAGCGCTAGGCGTCGAGATGCATCCGGAGAAGACCTTTATCGGAAAAGTGGAAAAAGGCTTCGACTTTCTCGGATTTCATTGCCGCCCCACCGGCTTGGGGGTAGCTGACGCGGCGCTATCACGGCGAGAGGAGAAAGTGGCGTCGAAACGGCGTGTTGGGGCCTATCTGGCACGGTGGTTCGGGTTGGCTTGGGTTCTGTGGGCATGCAGTGCTGGCGCCTCATCCGTATCCTGTCCAGATTCCACCTCAGACGATGGATTCGATATATACATCCCTGTCGTCATTGGTTCATATGAGTCGGACGTCCTGAGCTGTTCCGGAAACGGCTATTACTTCACTAATTATGACGGTGACTCCCACTCCCATCTCACCAATCGATTTGTATCTCTGCATCTTCCAGACGCCGAACCTCGCTCAGGGGACAGTTACCCCGCCAAAATACATTTTAGGAAGTTGTCCGATGCCGATACATCAAATCATCTTCCCGCCACGTTCGCTGGTACGTGCACTGTGGATGGAGATGCCAGCGGGTACACTGTCAGTCTGGCTGATGGTGGTTCGTGCTCATTGGTAGGTACATCACCCGTCAGGGATGGAGGTTCGATTAGGTTCTCCACCACCCTCAGCCGCTCAGGGAGTGTCTATCACAGTGTTGATGGCACTATTGAGGAAGTGGCGGACAGCACCGCGCCCACCGTAACTTTCAACCCCCTGGATTCCGCAACCGGCGTTGCCGTGGATTCAAACATAATCATTGAGTTTAACGAGCCCATCCAGAATCTCAACGATTCAGGGGTGACCGACTTCAATGTGGGCGCCCTGATCACCCTGAAAGATACCAATGGGAGTGGCAGTAATATTGGATTCAACGCTACCATCGACGCGGGCAAGACGATCATCACCATCAACCCCGCCAGTAACCTCTTCCCTGAACAGGTGGTCTATGTGGCCATCGGCGCAACGGTGGAGGATGACGCCGGTAATGCCATAACCGCGTCAAGCGCAACCTTTACGGCAGCGGCAGCCACCGTAACTTTCAACCCCCTGGATTCCGCAACCGGCGTTGCCGTGGATTCAGACATAACCATCGAGTTTGACTCGCCTATCCGCTTACTCAACGACGATCCGGTGAGCGACGTCACCCTCAACTTTACAGACATCATCACCCTGAAAGATACCAATGCAAGCGGTAGCGATATCAGTTATTTTGCCTTGATCAACGAGAGCAAGACGGTCATCACCATCAATCCCAGCAGTGACTTCTCCAGTGAACAGGTGGTCTATGTGAGGCTCAACGCGGAGTTGGAGTATGCCGACGATAATGCCGTGCCAGCGGCCAATGCAACCTTTACTGCGGTGACGGTAGCGGACAGCACCGCGCCCACCATCACCGGCACCACCGTGGCGACAGACAATGCCACCATCGCCGTGACCTTCAGCGAGGAGGTGTTTACCACCACCGGTGGCACGGATGCCTTAGTGGCGGCGGATTTCACCCTCGCCATCAGCGGCGGCACGGCCACCCTGGCCAGTCCCACGCCCAGCAATATCGCCAGCAGCGGCAACATCTATACCCTGGGGCTATCCCTGAGCGGCACGCCGAATGGGAGTGAGACCCTGACGGTGGTTCCGTCGAGTTCAACGGCCATCTACGATGCGGCCGATAATGCGGCATCCACCACCCAGTCCAACAACAGCGTCACCTTGAATGACCAGGCAGTCCCCACCATCACCGGCACCACCGTGGCGACCAACAACAGCACCATCGACGTGACCTTCAGCGAGGCGGTCTTTACCACCACCGGTGGCGCGGATGCCTTAGTGGCGGCAGACTTTGCCCTGTCGATCAGTGGTGGCACGACCACGGTCAGTGCCACACCCAGCAGTATCTCCATCAACGGTAACATCTATACCCTGGGGCTCTCCCTGACCGGCACACCGGATGGGAGTGAGACCCTGACGGTGTTACCGTCGAGTTCAACGGCCATCTACGATGCGACCGATAATGCGGCCTCCACCACCCAGACCAACAACAGCGTCACCTTGAATGAGCAGGCCGTCCCCACCATCACCGGCACCACCCTGGCGGCAGACAACAGCAGCATCGACGTCACCTTCAGCGAGGCGGTGTTTACCACCACCGGTGGCGCTGATGCCTTAGTGGCAGCAGACTTTGCCCTGTCGATCAGTGGTGGCACGGCCACGGTCAGTGCCACACCCAGCAGTATCTCCATCAACGGCAACACCTATACCCTGGGGCTCTCCCTGAGCGGTACGCCGGATGGAAATGAGACGCTGACGGTGGTTCCGTCGAGTCCGACGGCCATCTACGATGCCGACAACAATGCGGCCTCCACCACCCAGTCCAACAACAGCGTCACCTTAATTGAACAGGTGCCCCCCACAATCACCGGCACCACCGTGGCGGCAGATAACGCCACCATCGACGTGACCTTCAGCGAGGCGGTGTTTACCACCACCGGCGGCGCGGGCGCTTTATTGGCGGCGGATTTCACCCTCGCCATCAGCGGTGGCACGGCCACGGTCAGTGCCACACCCAGCAGTATCACCATCAGCGGCAACACCTATACCCTGGGGCTCTCCCTGACCGGCACACCGGATGGAAATGAGACGCTGACGGTGGTTCCGTCGAGTGCAACGGCCATCTACGATGCCGCCAATAATGCGGCATCCACCAGCCAGTCGGACAACAGCGTCACCCTAAACGATATGACTGGCCCCGATGAAGCCGAAACAGTAGCTACCACTCAACAGGCCGTTCAGAACTTCGCTGGCAAGCGCATGGTGATGATCACCTCCCAGGGGCCGGGCATCTCCGGCTTCCTCGGCGGCGATGGCCTCGGTGGCGGCTTCAACGGCTTCTTTGGTGACAGCCCGGTAGGCCTCAACTTCAGCGGTGACAGCGACCGCAACCAGGGGAGCTTCTCCACCAGCCTGCAGCAGTTTATCAATGCAGAACAACGGACCTACGCCCGCAAACTGGCGCAGAACGGCGCCGCAGAGGGAGGAGGCGTACCGGGCGAATCACAAAGCCCGATCCGCTCCCCGGCCAATATCTGGATCAAGGGGCGCTGGACCCGCGCCAAGGAGGATCGCGGCAATATCGACGAGAAGAGTGACTTCGGCATCGTCTATATCGGCACCGACTGGCGCCACTCAAAAGACCTGCTGATCGGCCTCATGGGGCAGATCGACTGGTCTGAAGAGAAGTCCACCGGGCTGAATGTTGAGGCGGAAGGCAAGGGCTGGATGCTCGGCCCCTACGTCGTATCGCGGCTCACCGATACCCTCACCCTGGATCTGCGTGGCGCCTGGGG
>JBEVXT010000626.1:0-7596 GCA_040505955.1 Sedimenticola sp.
AGGGGTCAGGTCTAGAAACGAAGCTTATTGTTAACCTTCTCTCTTTATCAAAAAAGTGGATCGATCATCATCTTCATATATGAGCTCCCTGCAGTCACCGCGAGAAGTGACATGATAAAGTGCACCGTCAAATTCAATTCGTATTTGTCGTGACATGGAATAGAGCTTATCTGAAACATGACTTAAAATCTAGACCTGACCCCTTTGGCACTGCCTTGACTTGCCTTGGTGAGGGTTTTGTAGGAATATTTTACCTAGTTTTCAAGTCGTAACCTGGATATTGACGGCTGCTTGGGATTAATAGTCCTGCTAAGTGCCCGTGCTTTTAGTGTGGTGGTATAGCAAATAAATCTTCAAATAATAGAAAAATGGACGATACTTGTTGTAGAGTAGCGATCCGTTTATAAATGCGTTTGTTTTCTAAGGTGACCGAGCCATGTCTGAAACCCAAAAGGGGATTGAGTTTAATCCAGGGATACGAGCGCTTTCGGATCAAGTAGAGGGTGTAGCAGAATCAGTTACACTTGGCCTACTGCGCGCTATTGATGAGACAGTTGACTCTTTGGAGAGGGTGCGTAGAAACGTTGCCTCTAATTATAATCAGGCTTGCTGGTTTATTGATCAACTAAATAACCTCAGCGTTGAAGCAGAGATTGATCCTGATGAGTCTGCTGAAACCGCGCTTGCGAGTGCTCAGAAAGCATTAGGCCACCTTGCTAGCGATCTAAAAGAAAGGTGTAAATCTGCGCATGGAGACTGCCAGCTAAAGGGCGACCATGAAGAAGCAGTTGTTACCGCGTACAATGAAGCAATCGAAGTAGTATGTGATTTATACGAGGCACTTGAAGATATTCGTGTGTTCATACGGGAGCATGATGCCGACATGTCAGAGTATGATGAGCGCGTTTTTGATAATGCCAGTGATTTGCTCCGTGCTCTCGACGAAGAATGACGGTTGTCAATTCTGGTGGGGGGGTAATAAAAACCACCACATTTTCTAGTCGCTTTAAACGAGACCGGAAAAAATTAGATACAAATCTCCGTAAGCGCCTTGATAAAAAGCTAGAGGATCTTCTAAGTGATCCAATGCCGGCTGGCTTGGCATTTGAAAAGCTTAGCGGTTACAGAAATCCTGACATATATACTTTGCATGTCACTGGCAATTATAAGATGTCGATGGCGATTGAGGGTAGCCATGCTACTTTGCGCAGAGTAGGAACCCACAATGAGATTGACCGCAACCCATAACCTGTGTAGCTCCTATTTTGATCTCACGGCGCATTTACTGACAAAAAGCGGCAATATTACACCATAATCAGCAACTACAGATGCACTCTATCTTATTGAATTTATTGTTATAGTTTGTTGTATTGTTTTGTCTCTGACGGCTGGATCTGGCGAATGACCTTGCCACCGTGGGGATGGTCTGAAAGCTTTGAACAAGGAAACATGCTGAGTTTTGCCTGATAGCCGTCGGTTCTATTTGAGCTGACGGCTATGGGTTTAAACGCCCAGGTATTTATTATTTGACCCGCTATCGAGCGCTATCGAGGACACCCATCACTAATACAGCCAAAAAGACAGGATCCCCATCATCTTTGCTGAGCTAATTGATGGGTGTCCTTTTGTTTTTTTCCTTACCGGGCGGTGCCTCTGTAGGGTAGCTGGAGAGAATAACACCACCCAGGTTGGGTGCTTGCCCCCTCCCTTTGTATCTGCCCCCCTGTAGGAGCGAACTTGTTCGCGAAGAGCCCTCTACGGAGCTGATCGCGAACAAGTTCACTCCTACAGTCGACCCAGGCTACTCTTTTTGGTTGACCATCCTCATTGGTTCCCGGTAGAGCCAGCCTTAGCTGAGATCACCCCATAACACCCCAACGTCATCGTACTTGCCCCCCCTGTAGGAGCGAACTTGTTCGCGAAGAGCCCTCTACGGAGCTGATCGCGAACAAGTTCACTCCTACAGTCGACCCAGGCTACTCTTTTTGGTTGACCATCCTCATTGGTTCCCGATAGAGCCCGATTTAGCTGAGATCACCCCATAACATCCCAACGTCAGCAGGCCCATCAGCGCAATAGAGAGCGCCATCGAGAGAGGTGAGCCGTCGTGAAACTCCCCCACCAGAATGCCTATCAATGCGGCCAGACCCATCTGGACAAAGCCAAGCAGCGCCGAGGCGGTACCGGCCATGGTGGGGAAGGGTGCCAGAGCACCGGCGATAGCCTGGGGAAGAACGATACCGACACCGGCCATATAGATCATGTGGGGTAGGATGATGGCGGCGATATGGTGTACCTGGAAGAGGGCCAACAGCGCCATCAGAACACCGCCGACCGCGGCGACAACCGCGCCGATGCCGATCAGACGGTTGATGCCGAGACGTCGCACCCTACCGCCGCCGTAGAAGGAGCCGATCATAAAGCCGGCGACGATGACAGCGAAAAAGAGGCCGAACTGCTCCTCGGGGTAACCGAGGAAGTTGATGATGATAAAGGGTGAGCCGGAGAGAAAGGAGAAGAGCCCGGCAAAGACAAAGCTGCAGGCGAGGGTGTACCAGCGCCAGCTTTTGTGCCGCAGCAGCAGAGTGTAATTGGCAAGGAGTTGTTTCGGGCTGATGATATGGTGGCTGCCCGGCAGTGCGGTCTCAGGCAGTTGCATGACCAGCACCACAACACCCACCAGGCTATAAAAGGCGAGAAAGAGAAAAATCGACTCCCAGCCCCACCAGATGGTCATATAGCCGCCGATGATGGGGGCGGCTGCTGGGGCCAGCGCCATTGCCATGCTGATGTAGGAGAGGAGTCTTGCTGACTCTTTCGGGCCATGGATGTCCCTCACCATGGCGCGGCCCAGCACCGGTCCGGCGCTGCCGCCGACGGCCTGGAGCAGGCGCAGGGCCGAGAAGCTCTCTATGCTCTCGGCAAAAGTGATGGCGATACTGCTGAAGAGAAACAACAATAGACCGCCCAACAGGACGGGTTTTCGACCATATTTGTCCGACAGTGGGCCATAAAGCAGCTGCGCCAGGGCAAAACCGATAAAGAAGATACTCAGTGACCTCTGTACCTGATCCATGCCGGCAGAGAATTGCATCGACAGCAGAGGGAAGGCCGGCAGGTACATGTCGGTGGCGAGTGGGCCGATGGCAACCAGGGCGGCGATCAGGGCGCCGGTGGCGAGTGACTTGGGGGCGAGCATCAGCCGGTTTTTTCGATCCGACTGGTGAAACGACCATTGGCAAGGAGTGTCTCAACCTCATCACCGGGGGAGAGGGTGGCACTGCTTAGCAGCACACTCCCCGTTGCCGTGCGGGTGATGGAGTAGCCCCGTTGCAGGGTCGCCAGGGGGCTGAGTGCATCCAGTTTTCCCACTTTGGCGGCTAGCTGCTCCCCCTTACGTTGCAACTGAGCCTGTGTTGCCCTGCCGAGGCGCCGGGTCAACTCGGTAAAACGGTGGTTGAGCTGAAGCAGGCGGTCGCGAGGGGATACGGCATTGATACGGCTGGTCAGGGTGGTCAGTCGGCCAAGCCGCTGAGCCAGTTGGTTGCGGTAGGTGTGCAGGAGTCGCCTCTCCAGTTCATCCAGCCGCTGCTGTCGCTGCTGCAGGTGCAGGGCGGGATGAAAACGGAGTAGTCGCTGTCCCAGGGGGTTGATCCGTCCCCTCATTCTGTCGAGGGTATAACGGCCTGCCTGGGTAAGACGGCGCTGCAGTGTCGCCACCCGGCTGAGCAGCTCTTCACTGTCACGACTGGCCAGCTCCCCGGCGGCGGAGGGTGTAGGTGCACGCCGGTCGGCGACAAAGTCGGCAATGGTAAAATCGATCTCATGGCCCACCGCCGAGATCAGCGGAATCTCCAGACGGTGAATAGTGCGGGCCAGGCGCTCATCGTTAAATGCCGACAGATCCTCCAGGGAGCCGCCCCCCCGGGTGAGGATCAGCAGATCGCACTCCGCTCTTCTCTGTGCCAGTTCAAGCGCTTTGATAATCTCTTCAGCCGCACTCTCACCCTGAACCGTTGTCGGGTAGATCAACAGGGGTGTGGCGGGGGCGCGCCGCCCCAGCACGGTGATTACATCGCGAACGGCGGCACCGCTGGGGGAGGTGATAATGCCGATCTGCCGGGGGAACTGCGGCAGCTCCTTTTTTATCGCGGTATCGAACAAACCTTCTGCTGCCAGCTTTTGTTTCAGCATCTCGAAGGCCTGGCGTAGCGCCCCTTCACCCGCCGGTTCCATATGCTCGGCCACCAGTTGGAACTCGCCGCGCCCCTCGTAGAGACCGACCCGCGCACGAATCAGCACCTTGAGCCCGTTTTTCGGTTGAAAACGCAATCGGGCGCGTTTCATACGGAACATGGCGCAGCGCACCTGGGCGTGGGAATCCTTCAGTGAAAAGTAGATATGGCCGGATGCGGGGTGGGCCAGGTTGGAGATCTCCCCCTCCACCCAGAGCAGGGGGAAACTCCCCTCCAGCACGGCGCGCACCTCACTGTTGAGGCGGGAGACGCTGTAGATATCCCGTTGGTACTCATGACTTGGCTCTTGGGCGGGCATCTTTTTGCTCGTTTGGGGAGAGACTGCTGTATCTTTCAGTTTACCTTGAAAGCGCGAAATTTTATAATGATCCGTTATCCCCGGGATTCGCCGACTGAACGGCGGGTTACGGATGCCCCTGACACCTCAAGACTTGGGAACTCAAATATGCGTCTTGTCCAGGAAGCTTTAACTTTCGATGATGTTCTGCTGCTGCCGGCCCACTCCACCGTATTACCGAAGGATGTCGATCTTGGCACCCAGCTAACCCGGGATATTCGTCTCAATATTCCACTGCTGTCCGCCGCCATGGATACGGTGACCGAGTCGCGCCTGGCTATCGCCATGGCGCTGGAGGGCGGTATCGGTATCGTCCACAAGAACATGACACCCCAGGAGCAGGCAGCTGAAGTACGCAAGGTGAAACGCTATGAGAGCGGTATTATCACCGACCCCATCACCATCTCCTCGGATAAGAGTGTCGGCGAGCTGGCGGAGCTGACCCGCATCAACGGTATCTCCGGTGTGCCGGTGATCGACAACGGCAACCTGGTCGGTATTGTCACCAACAGGGATCTGCGTTTCGAGACCCGTATGGAGGAGAAGGTCGCCACCATTATGACCCCGAAAGAGCGGTTGATCACCGTAGATGAAGGGGCGGATCGTGATGAGGTGATCACCAAGCTGCGCAGGAATCGCATTGAGAAGGTACTGATCGTCAACGACGCCTTCCAGCTGTGCGGCATGATCACCGTCAAGGATATACAGAAAGCGAAGGATTATCCCAACGCCTGCCGTGATGAGCATGAGCGCCTGCGTGTTGGCGCGGCCGTTGGTGTCGGTGCCGGTACTGAAGAGCGGGTTGAGGCACTGGCCAATGCCGGAGTTGATGTGGTGGTGGTCGATACCGCCCATGGCCATTCCCAGGGTGTTCTGGATCGTGTCGCATGGGTTAAGAAAAACTATCCGCAGATTCAGGTGATCGGCGGAAATATCGCCACCGCCGCCGCCGCACGCGCACTGGCGGACGCTGGCGCCGACGGAGTAAAGGTCGGTATCGGCCCCGGATCCATCTGCACCACCCGCATCGTTGCCGGTGTCGGTGTGCCCCAGGTGACCGCTGTTGCCAATGTGGCGGAGGCGCTGGAGGGCAGCGGTATACCGCTGATCGCCGACGGTGGGCTACGCTACTCCGGCGATATCGCCAAGGTGCTGGTGGCCGGTGCCCACTCGGTGATGGTCGGTGGTCTGTTTGGCGGTACCGAGGAGTCTCCCGGTGAGGTCGAGGTCTTTCAGGGTCGCTCCTACAAATCCTACCGTGGCATGGGCTCCATCGGCGCTATGGCCGGTAAGCAAGGCTCCAGTGATCGTTACTTTCAGGAGGAGACCAAGGATTCGGAAAAGCTGGTGCCGGAAGGTATCGAGGGCCGGGTTCCCTATAAGGGACCGCTGATCAATGTCGTCAACCAGCTTACCGGTGGTATCCGCGCCAGCATGGGTTATACCGGTTGCTCCTCCATTGACGAGATGCGCACCAAACCGGAGTTTGTCCGTGTCACCAGTGCCGGCATGAGAGAGTCCCATGTGCATGATGTGACTATCACTAAAGAGGCGCCCAACTACCGTCAGAACTGAAGCGAATCAGTACGGCAGTGACCGCAGTGAAGACTGGCCTGGGAATCGTTCATGACTTGTTCTGATGCTCCCCATGGTAGTCACTGCGGTTCTTTTGTTTAAATGACTACGCACAATAATCTTGAAAACCATCAAGATGGAGATGAAGATTGATTTGTAGGAGCGAACTTGTTCGCGAAGAGCACAGTTCGAAGCCAATCGCGAACAAGTTCGCTCCTACAATCGATTTCAGGATTGTAGTGCAGAGCCATTTTAAAGTATCACCGGAAGGCAGATTATGACTCACCAGGACATCCACGCACACCGCATCCTGATCCTCGATTTCGGGGCCCAGTACACACAGCTGATCGCCCGTCGGGTGCGTGAGGCCGGGGTCTACTGTGAGATTTGGCCCTACGACAACTGCGAAAAGGCGATTGCCGAGCAGAAACTCTCCGGCATCATACTTTCCGGCGGCCCCGAGACGGTGACGGCGGAGGATACCCCAAGAGCGCCCCAGCAGGTGTTTGAGATGGGTATTCCCGTACTGGGTATCTGCTACGGCATGCAGACCATGGCATCCCAGTTGGGTGGTCGGGTGGCTTCATCCGAAGCCCATGAGTATGGCTATGCCCAAGTCCGCGCCCGCGGTCACTCCAAGTTGCTGCGTGATATTGAGGATCACACCACAGTTGAAGGCTATGGCCTGCTCGATGTTTGGATGAGTCATGGCGACCGTGTTGAGGAGCTGCCAGCAGGTTTTCATGCCATCGCCGAGACCGACAATGCGCCACTGGCTGGCATGGCTGATGAGACACGCGGTTTTTACGGTATCCAGTTTCATCCGGAGGTGACTCACACCCGCCAGGGCCAGCGTATTGTCGAACGCTTCCTGTTTGAGATCTGTGGCTGTGAGGCGTTGTGGAATCCGGCCAGTATCATCGAGGATGGCATCGCTCACATGAACGAGCAGGTAGGTGATGGACAGGTACTGCTGGGGCTCTCTGGTGGTGTCGACTCTTCCGTAGTGGCGGCGATGCTGCATAAGGCGATCGGTGATCGTCTCACCTGTATTTTTGTAGATAACGGTCTGCTGCGCCTCAACGAAGGAGACCAGGTGATGGCCGCCTTTGCCCAGCACATGGGAGTGAAGGTGATCCGTGTTGATGCTGAAGAGCGCTTCATCAATGGCCTGGAAGGGGAGAGCGATCCGGAGAAGAAGCGCAAGATCATCGGCAATCTCTTTATCGATATCTTCGAAGAGGAGGCGGCCAAACTGGATGGGGTGGAGTTCCTCGCCCAGGGCACCATCTACCCCGATGTGATCGAGTCCGCCGGTGCCGCCTCCGGCAAGGCCCATGTGATCAAATCCCACCACAACGTCGGCGGGCTGCCCGACTACATGAAGCTGAAGTTGGTAGAGCCCCTGCGCGAACTGTTCAAAGATGA
>JBEVXT010000627.1:0-10130 GCA_040505955.1 Sedimenticola sp.
GCTTCGATAAACTGATCGGCTGGCTTACCAACTTGGCGAAAAACCGCGGTATTCACGCCCAATCCATCACCCTGCGCAAATCAGACAAGCCCGGTCTTGTGAGTGTTAACGTGGAGCTGAAACAGGGTTGAATTTATGCATTTTCCGGAGTAACTGCCTGGAAATGAGTACGGTGTCTGGTATCGTGCGGAATAGTTACAATCATCAATTAGATAAAATCGACGTAACTATTCAGCTCACCCCTGAAATCCGCCATTTCGGTGTTACAAATTGATCATTTGTACTTGTAAACTCACATTTTGCGCCTTGAACTGACAAATTTTAGGGGCAATCTGAACAGTTACAGCATAGTGCTGAATAATTACAAATCGACAACAACATAGAGCGGTTTGATAGTGCAGAGCTCCCCAAGCACCCCCTCCATACCCATCGTAACCACCTGACATCCAGGAAGGTAAAGGGGATCTACGTGCCGCCATTGCTCAAATCGGCCAATACGGCAAGACCCGAACAGGTTAAGCCCCGATCCAGGTCTTCGACCGCGAGGGTCATGGCATCGAGTTCTTCTCCCAATTAGTTGACAACAACATCCCCTTTGCCACCTGGGAGAAACATGCCGACAAAAAGCGTCTGGATGCGATAGCAGAGGAGGCATTTACCCCAGCTTTGAATACAATGGCAAAGGCTACCGCCTCCTGGAAGAGAAGCGATCCATGCTGCATAAATGGATCGATGAAAACGGCGAAGAGCAGGAACACCCTTTCGATCTGCGCCGAATCGTCATATGGAACCTACGCAGCAAGCGGCGCGCCTGCGGCCTGTGCTGGGATGGTGACCGAGGCAACGACATTCGGGAAGAGAGAAAACAGATGCCGGAGCGGATCGATGCCGGTCAACTCCAGAACTATCACTCCTTCAAAAAGATCGACAACGAAGGAAAGAACCTCTTTGACTTCGTTACCGCCTCGGTGTGGAACGTACGCCGTACTCTGATCGACTGGCTGGGCGAGTACTACGCCAAGGAGAGCGACCGAGTCGATCTTTTCTATGCCATACTCCACAGCCACGGCTGGATCAATAGTGATGATCAGTGGGTCACTGTCTGTCTGGAGCCACTGCAGCAGCCTAACCGCCGCCATGCTCAGGAGTTGCTATGCCGTAAGCTCACGGGATTGGGCGCGAAGATCCCCTGCGGGAAGTCGTTACGAATTGAGGTGGGGAGCGCGCCGTCGTGGGCACAAAGTTGACTGTCCAAAAAAAGAGACCGTTTTAGACGGGATTAGGGAGGCCTGCAAGTGGAATTACGAGATCAGACTTAACTGAAAACTGGGAGTTATTTTTTCACGAGCCCTATGCCAAGCTTAGGGTGCGTGGCGTCATTTCCTTCATTCGGGAGTTCTGTGCCGCACCCTTGCTGGATCCGGAGCAGATCAAAATCCTTCTGAGCAAATTTTTCCAGCGGAAGTTCGAATAGGGCTGCTCGTTGTCCGATCCATACTGGTTCCCGCTAATAAGCGGACCACCTCCCTGCGCCACCAAGCATTCAAAACCGATCCTACCTGCCGACAGACACCAGAAATGCTGGTTTATGAACGCTGTTTGACGGGCTTCCTTGATTTCTGACCATTGTCCCGCCTCTTGTTTCTGCTTATATAGGTGGAGACTAGATTATACTTCATGTCTGGGTTGCGCGCGAAGAGTTGACAGCACACGAGAAAACGTATTATCATCGTCTCGCGATGACAAAAACGTAGTACAAGCACATAGTTAAAAATCCTATATTGTCGAGTTGGCGTTGAGGGTGAAATAAGTATGCAAATAAAATATTGGATGTTGTATCCAATCTTATTGGGCTGGGGCAGTTGCTACGCTAGCACGTCGCTTGATATTCAAACTCAATCGCTGAAATCCAGCACTCGCTTTTCAAGCTGGCAAGGTATTGAGCCAGACAAGTGGGCCACACTGTGGTTAATCAAACGCCATATCGTGCCCGATGCCTATTTTATATTAGTCCCACCCAATTCAGATTTACCAAATAACGCCTATTCATTTGGCGTGCCTGAGTCACCGCTTCGCCGGGCTAACCGAGACTCCATGTTTCGGCGTCTCAAGCAGGCCATGCAACTGGATTCGGAAGCCCTGACTTACCTGGATGAAATCATCCATGACGTCGAGGTAAACATCTGGGATGCAGCCTTGCATCCACATGCCTCCTGGTTTGAGACCATGTATCGCAAACTACAGGCTCGGTACGAGCGGGATCAAGTACCAGTAGATTGCTATCTGGCCTTTTTTGATGGCGTGGAAGATTTGTCATTGCAGTCAGATGCTCAGGCGGATGACTATCAAAAACAACTCGCGCTCGATGACCGTTGTCCCGGCACCAAAGCTAAACAGAATGCCTATATCAAACAGCTGACGCACGAGGATGTTCTGCGGGAAATTAGCCTGGGTAAGTATGTCGTCTTTGTCGATACCCGTGAAGATGAAGAATATAACGAGGTTCATTTACCTGATGCACAGATTTTGCGCTTGCGTGATATTGATGCGGATTCAGTCCAACCCTATGTCCATGCCGATCTGGTGGTGCCGTACTGTGTGAAGGACTTTCGCGGTTTTGAGGTTGCCAAGTCGATGAAACAGCTTGGGATCGAGCGGGTGGCAACCCTGAGTCCCAGCGGATTGAAGGGATGGCTGAAGGCTGGCCTGCCAGTCGCCCGAGCTGGCGATACTTCAGATCAACAGGCGATGGACAAGCTGATGCGTTGTGCTATGGAGCCCTCTAATTGTTTACAGGAGTCAGCGAAACAATGAGTCGACTATTGATTGCCTGCCTGCTGGTTGTCTTTTTAATTCCGGGTTTCATCTGGTATGGACAAACGGGCGATCTTTCGGTGTATTTTTCTGAATCGGCTCCTGACGGGCAGTTTTTATACGTGCTCTCAAAGCTGGTCGGGATGTATGCATTGTTGTTAATTTCTTGGCAGATAATAATTACACTCCTGACCCGGCTGGGGATCATGCATTTTCAATGGCGGGGTGCCACGCATAGGCTGTTTGGCGTATTTGTGGTGGTTCTGGCCCTGACACATCTGCTGCTTTTTTTCACGGCCGTTTCTTTACGCCAGGATGCTCCGGCCCTTGGCATGTTTCTACCTAATTTCAAAGATTTCTACCATACTCATCTCACTTTTGGATTGCTGGGGCTATGGGTTTTATTTGCTGTCCTGGCTTCTGGTCTGGATCGATACCGTAAAAACACTTCTCATTCTAGGCTGTTGCACAAGGGGTACTGGGTATCTATTGCCTTGGTTTATTTTCATGCACTGGCCGTTGGAACAGAATCGCAATCCAAAGTTGGACTTATCTTTTACAGTGCTTTGGGAATACTGGTGCTTCTTTTGCTTGTAATCTGGTTGATCAGCCAGGGCAAAACACGGTTGGGCTACTCGATATGATCAAAATGGTGAATAAATTTGTATGGATGACTATTGCCCTGATCTTGTGTGGTCACTGCAGCGCGGTTTTTGCTGAGCTACCAAAAGGCTTGATGATTGTTGGTTATGACGGTTCCGGATGGTTTTCATATATCAGTCAGCCCAAAACAAATGACTGGTTGAAACTGACTGATGTGCAGGATCCTGCTTATATGACCTGGTTGGCTGAGATCGACCAATTCGTGATCAAGAGTAATGATGGAAAGCTTTATCAGTACCAGTTTGATACCAAAGAGCTCAAACATCTGGAGTCATTCGATAATGCATATTACACGCAGCTACGATCATATAATGATGGTTTCATGATGGTAGAATTACTCAAAGGTAAGAGTAGAGACACCCATATCGTATCCATTGATACGGAATACAAAAGAAAAGTTGTTGTGCGTCAAGTATCAGCACAGTTTCATCCTTATCGCCATAACGACCAACTCTATTATGCTCACGTATCCTGCCGTCTGGAGTGTAAGCCGCTCATCCAGGAAGTCTGGCGAAAGGATTTGGTGACAGGACAAACCAAACAATTGACGTTACTAAATGCAACCAGCTATCTCTTTTCTGTCGATCCGGAAGGTAAGTACGGTTTTATCAGCAGCAATCAAAAAGGTTATTATCACCTGGCTCGACTGGATTTGTCTTCTGGTAAGTTAACCTGGTTAACTGCGGGGAAGGTGACCGACAGTTTTCCAAGTATTGCACAGGATGGTTCACTTTATTTTGTTCGTAGAATACCTTCTGGCAGCCAATTGATGAGGCTCAGGAAGGAATCGCTTCTGCAGCAGACCGTCACACCAGAAAATTCACTTGAAATGATTCCGTTACCGGAAGGGGTCAAAAAAATCCGTTACCTGGAGTTGAATAATCAATGATGATGTTAAATGACAGACTCTTTGTCAAGACTACAGTTGCGCTCATACTGTCGGTGCTCCCGATTTTTGTAATGGCTTCTGAAACGGTTGCCATTGCTTCGATTGGTGCCTATACCAAAGCCAGTTTTGCACCAGTGCGAGATGAGGTTTTTGCTATTCCTGTTGTCGTCGAGAATCCAGAACGATTGAAAGACCTCAAGGTGGAAATTCGTACCAGTGATGATGATCTGATCCGCACACTCAACTTGACGGAATTCAGCGCTGATACCAAAGAGTATGAAATCAAGTGGGATGGACGGGATGCCTCAAAAGCGATTGTGCCTGATGAAGGCTATCACCCTATTTTATTAGTGACCGACAAATCGGGCAAGGTGGAAAAGATTGGTAATCGTAGCGCCAGCGGTGGCGAAGAAGTGTATGACTTTGAAAAAAATATCCGTCCAGGCGCCATCGAATACACTTTGCCCGTTGCCAGCCGTGTGCTGGTTCGCGCGGGGATCAAAAACGGTCCCATGCTGCGAACAGTCATTGACTGGGAACCCCGCACGAAAGGTTTTCATGTCGATCGCTGGAACGGCCGTGACCTGGATAATGTGATTGCGGTCGAACAGAATCCCCAGGCGGGCTACCTGATTGTTGGTTATCAGTTACCGGACAACACGATCATTACCTATGGTAATACCAAGGAAACCTACCGGGCATATCGTGAACGCCACAAATACCCTTTGAAGGAAGCCAGCTACGAAAACAGGCTGCTGGAGCGCAACAGCAAAGTGATACGTCCAGAATATTATAATCCGGTATTACAACAGAAAAGCCCTCGAATAGAAGTCAATCTCTTGGCGAAAGACACGCGTCAGCCAACTGAGACTGTCAAGGGTCTGGATGAACTACTGACGGAAGTTCAATTGCATCCACTGGATGAGATTTACCTGGATCAGGAACGTTACGAAATCAGTTTCTTTGTGGATAACGAATTTGTTGCCGAAGAAGAACAGGGTTTTGTGCCCTTTACCTGGCGCTGGTCGCCCGGGCGTTTTGGCTTTAAGCCGGGTGAGCATGTGTTGACCGTCAATGTGTCTGGTTATAACGGACAAGTGGGTGTGAGAAATACAGCATTTAACCTGATTGTGGAAAAAGCCGATGATCAATCGAAACAATAATGAGGCGGGTTCTGTACCGGTATATTGCCATACGATCCGGTACTAAAAGATTAGCTTGAATAGGTTAGGAGAGAGGTGGATGTCTAAAGTAATTAAGTTTCTAGCGGTATTGCTATGTGGGATTGGTATTGTATCGAGTGCGAATGCACAGAATCTCAACTTGGCGCCGGATTGTAGCCAGGCGATTGCAACCCCCAATCGACTGTGGCCAGCCAACCATGATTTGATACCCATCACCATCTCAGGTGTAACCGACCCTGACAATCATGCCCTCACACTGACCACCCAGTGTATCGTTCAGGATGAACCATTGAACGCAACGGCAGATGGGAATACCGATATTGATGGTGCCGGTTTGAATAGCGACCAGCCGTTGGTACGATCAGAACGGGCGGCCAACCGGGATGGCCGAGTCTATCACATCGTCTTCAAAGTGACGGATACTGAGGGTGCAAAGTGTGCTGCTCAGGTAGCGGTTAAAGTGCCTCACAGTGCAAAGACAAAAACCATTGTAGATAGTGGCCAGCGTTTTGTTTCGGCATTGAGTGGTGAGAACTGCGACGCACAACCAATCAATAACCCCCCCATCATTTATTCGGTTCCCGTGGTTGACGCTCAGGTAGGTAGAGAGTATCAGTATGACGTGCAGGGACATGATCCGGATCAGGGTACCATGCAATACAGCCTGGTCAATCCACCTGCAGACATGGTAATCAATGCCCAGAGCGGACTGATTCAATGGACGCCGGTGGCGGAGCAAGAGGGGAATATAGGGATCGTGGTCAAAGTGACAGATCCGGGTGGTCTGTCTGGCACACAGTCTTATGAGGTTTTCGTTGAAGCGGCGACTGATCAGTTATCGGCACAAATCATCGCAAATCCAGAGTCTGGAACCTCGCCGTTGACGGTTCGATTCAGCCCGGTTGTTCAGAATAATAATCTCGTCATCAACAGTTACCAGTGGGATTTTAATGGCGATGGTCTAAATGATGTGTCGGACACTTTCGGTGCGCCGAAGACTTACACCTACACAGGATCGCCCAGCGATGAGTTTATCGTAAGATTGACGGTGAATCCCGCCGGTGCTGATCCAATAATTGCGACCAAGACGATTACCATAGACAATGCACCGCCTACCGCGCTGGTATCGACCAATGTCACTAACGGACACCCACCATTAGAGGTGGTTTTTTCAGTCACCGCAAGCGACCCCCAGGGGATTGGTGAAGTCAGTATAGATTATGAAGGTGATGGGGTGTTTGATGAAACCCAAACCGGTGGAGCAAACAGCGGCACCTGGCAGTTTAATAAAACCTATGAGGATGAAGGCACATATCTACCACGCGTGAGAGTGACTGACAGCGTTGGTGCGGAAACGATCGTCACCAACAACGCCATTTCGGTGGACGTGAATAACCCATTGGATCCGACTGTGCAATTAAGAGCCAATCCAGTGGTAGGGAATGCATCACTGACGACAACGCTGACGGCATCGGCACAACTGTTTGATGGTGGCGATATCGCACAATGGGTCTGGGATCTGGATGGTGATGGACAATTTGAAGCCCAGGGTAGTGCGGGCATCACGGATTCCATCCAGGCGACCTACAGTGGCGTGAATTATTACTATCCGATGGTAGAAGTGACGACCACAACGGGCCGCACGGCAAGAGCATCATTACGTATCGAGACCCAGTCAACCGCAGTACCGTCGATTAGCATTCCCGATAGTAGTGACACCATCAATGTGGATGCAAATGAGCAAGCGGCCATCACTGTCACGCTACCCTATGAGACCGAAATGGAACTCTGGATTGAGAATGCCAATGGTGGTCGTGTGCAGACAGTTCAGGCACAACAGACCATGTTAGCCGGGCAGCACACCCTGAACTGGGGTGGTATGGATAGCCTGAATCGAATTGTGCCTGCAGGCGATTATTACGCTGTGCTGGGTTACAACCGCTATGGCGCACAACAGGTAATTGACTTGCGCACCTCAACGGGTGGTCAGCTGTCCTACTACCGCAGGACCACCAGCAACCCGCGTACCTTTGATCGACTCGAATCCCCTCTGATTATTAATTTCAGAGTTGATGATCCGGCCGAGGTCACCTTCTTCTGGCAAATATCCTTCGGTCAGCGGCTGATGACACTGATGGAACATGAACGGATGGGCCGTGGCCAATACAGCCTCTACTGGAATGGTGACTATCCCAGTGGTGAGAAGCTACCATCCAACATAGACAGATTAATGCCGGGTATTGTCCGCTACGCTCTGCCAAGCAATGTTATTTTTGTGAAGGAGGATCCACGTATTAAAAGTTATGCGTTGAAGTCGACCATCATTGCCGATCCAAGGAGAGAGCCAATCGGGATTAATTTGACCCTGAGTAAAGACAGTGCCGTGGAAATGGTTGTCTCTGATATGGAAAAAGGGGTGGATGTGGTGAATCGCCTCTTTGTGGACTTACCAGCAGGCAAGCATAACCTGACCTGGGACGGCAAAAACAACAATGATCAGTATCTTACACCGGGTGATTACCGGATTGGTGTCCGATCGGTAGATGAACAAGGCAGTCGAAGCTTGTTTTGGTACCGCACACAACGCATAGAATATTAAGGGAGTCATCATGAAAATATTTCAAAGTATCCTTTTATTTTTGGTGTTTGGTTTATCGTTTGCAGCGGATGAAAATACAGCCATCAGCCATGCAGTCGATACACGAATTGCCCTGTTGCAAGCAGAATCCGGCCAGTTGGACAGTGCCATCTTCAAGCTGACCACGATGGAATTAACTGATAATGAAAAATTTGAGTTAATTGCCGAGGCAGCTTTTCAGGCGACGGAAGAGGCAGTGGCGAGTTATGGAATGACAATAAAACAGCTCTACGCATTTGAAGCGAAACATCAGACCGAGATGACTGCATGGCTGGATGCGCATACTGATCAGGTCCAGCAGATCAGTATGCTTGAGAGTGAAATTGAGAGCCTACAAAGCCAGTTCGACCAGGCCATAGGTCAGAGAACGTCAGAATAATCCAAGGTGCAAAGAACAATGAAACCAATCATGAAATTTAACCTCATACCTGTTCTTGTGCTGCTTGGATTTATAGCCAGTACTCAGGTCTTTGCCTATGATGCCGACTGGAATGGCGGGCGTGAAGATATATCAAAACCCGATATAGAAAAGGAAAAGGACTGCTCCAAAGTGAATTGTAGCTGCCCGAGTGATGGCAATACCAGCTCACCGGTTTATACCGCCCGGGGCTACCTGGTCTGGAAAGATATCGACATCAACTTTCCAACCTCCAGTCGTATCAGTTTACGCCGCACCTATAACTCCTTTGACGTTCGTGCTGGCCTGTTTGGCCGTGGTTGGGTCACCGCCCAGGAATCCAATATTGCACGGACCTACAAAGCGATCACAGAAGGCAATGCCGATGGTTCCCCATCCACTGCCACTGAGTTCAAGTCCATACCCATCTGGCTAGCCTCCTACGGGCGTCGTTATAAACTTGAAGAAACAGAAACAAGCTGTAAAGCCCCCGGTGTGCTGTATTTTACCTTTGAGAAAACACCCGATGGTGGATTTAAACAAGTCTATGAAGACAACCAAAGTTACAACCTCTACAGTGAAACGGGCGTGTTGCTGGAAAGCTATTCCGATAAGGAAGGCACAACCATTTATTATGACTATGACGATCAGAGCCAGCTGACCAGACAGTATGACAGCCATGGTTTTGCCCTGGATTTTACCTATAACGACCAGGGATTTGTCAGCCAGGTATCTGACCAGGCAAACAGAGACTGGGACTACAGCTATGATGGATACGGCAACCTGATCCAAATGCAGGATCCGGATGGCAACAGCAAGGATTATGCATACCAATTGATTGATAGAACGGGTTACAAGCAGCACCTGCTAACGGATGTCAAGGATAATGGTAACGACCCGGTTCTCAATGTGATCTGGAATCGAGTGACGCTCTACAACAAAAAGGCCATGCGTGTGTCCAGCTACATGGAAAGTGATGGGCATCGCCATTATTACAGTTATGCACAGACAACATACAATGGAGAACAAGCTGTTCGCGTCACCAAAAATACCAGGCAGGTGAACTCAAACACAACCATTGAGTCAAAAATTTTGACCGCAGACGTCAATACCTACTGGATCCTGCATCGGAGCAACGAAACGAAAGGCACCACTCAATCGAGCAGCTATGATGCGCGTGGCAAGTTGACTGAGAAAACAGATGAACGCGGCAACATCACCCGACATGAATATAATCTGGCGGGAAGAACAACGAAAACAACCGAACTGGCCGGTACAGATGATGCACGCGTCATCACAACGAGCTATCACAACAATACCGACCGTGTTGCTGTACGGAATGAATATGACCTGCGCGAGACCCGCTACACCTACGATACAGATTTACGTGTTCTGACCCGAACACTGGTTGATCTGGCAACCGATGCCGAACGCACCTGGACCTATAGCTACCACCCAAATACAACAGACAGCCAGGGCAATACAGTCCTGGGCAAGGTCGCAAAAATCGATGGTCCACAACCTGGATTACTGGACACGATTAGT
>JBEVXT010000628.1:0-11489 GCA_040505955.1 Sedimenticola sp.
CGAACCAAATCGTCCTCTTCGTGAGGTGCCACAGAAGCAACGGAGACCTGTCGCGAAGCCACTGGGTTATTTTGCCGAGCAGCATAATGATCATAAAGAAGCGATGGCGTATGCTTACCGTACAGGCGCCTACAGCATGCAAGCGATTGCGGACTATTTTTGTGTTGGGCGCATGACGGTGAGTCGTGCCATCAAGCAGTCAGAAATTGAATCACACAATGTGCAAAGGGAGACCTGACCCTCTTACTTCACTCTTGCTTTTCTCTTGCTTTTCTTGCAATCCCATCATACCAAGTTGCACAAAGAATGCCCCGCCCCGTCCTGATGGCGACGCTCCTCGCCCCTGAAGCTGCGGAAATCACAAGGAGGGTCAGGACACCCATCAATTGGCGCATCAAAGATGATTGGGATCCTGTCTTTCTGGCTGTTTTAGTGATGGGTGTCCTCGTTAGCACTCAGTCAGTCGTGATGCTTTCCCACAAGAAGCATAATGTGCCACCGCCACAGTCAGTGCCAAAAGAATATAGAGTGGCCAGGTGAACCCCTGGGTCAGGAAGGTGCCAGAGACACAGAAGCCTACCAGACCTGCAAGATTCCCTTCGGCGATGGTGTGAATGCTCGGTGGTATAGGGTCTGTTCTACTTTGTTTGTCTACGGCTCTCACGGTGCTTGCACTGCAGCGCAGGGTCATTACCACCATCACTAGAAAAAACCCCAAGCCAAGAAATCCGGTTTCACCCAGTACGCCGAACCAGGTGCTGTGGACGGCGTGGTTGAGGCCGTCCCAGTGGCTGCTGTAGTAGAAGTAGTTAAAGTAGAAGTTGTTGAGTCCAACGCCGCTGAGTGGGTTGTCCAGGGCCATGCCGAAGGCAGCATCCCAGGCGTGCAGTCGACCCATGGCCGACTCATCCAGCCCCTCTTCGGCCGCTCCTCCTGATTGGCGATCACTGACCCCTGCCACTAGAAAGAGCAGTGCCAGGGTGAGTGCACCCAGGGTGGTGAGCAGTGCCTTGGATTTGATGCGTCTTATACCAAATACCGCCAATACGGCAAGGATACCAAGCAGTCCGCCGCGACTCTGGGTGGCGATGATGGCGCTGATCAGTATCAGACCGGAGATGATACCAAGCAGTCGGTCAAACCTGCCGTTACCCTTGTTGAGGGTCAGTGCCGTGGCGAAGGAGAGGGGAAAGAGCAGTACCAGGGCCAGGTCGTTGGGATCGCCGAGCACCGATCCAAGGTCACGACCGATGGTGACACGGGTGCCTTCTATCAGGCCAATTCCGGCAATGCTGTTATAGAGTGCCATGCCGCCCACTGTTACACCTGCAGCGGCAATCAGGCGCAGGGTCAGAGCGAAGTGGTGTGGTTCTCGTAGCAGCCACGCCAACACCGGAGTCATGATACCGATTTTGACATAGGTGGCATTCCAGTAGCTGAACGCTTCCGGACGATTACTGGCGAACACCATGCCGAGGGTCACCAGCAGAAAGAAGGCAGCAAAAGCACTCAGTTCGCGACTACCGTAGGGGATGATTTTGCGGCTCAGCAGGCTGTGCCATGCCAGTGTGGCCAGCGTGGCCAGGGCGAGCAGCAGGGGGATCTTCAGGTTGTAGAGCTGGGGAAAGACCTCGTGTAGCCGGAAGAAAGAGAAGAGCATAAAGAGCAGCCCGATAAGTACCGGTGCCTTGATGACAAAGAGGATGGCCAGGGGCAGCAGGCCGATGAGTGGGGCGATCAGCGGGTGGGGTATCCACAGCCACACCAGGGTGATCGGTAATGAAAGAGCGAGTGCCCAGAGGACGTGACGAGAGCGATAGTCGATTAGGTACACGGGACACCTGCCTTGCGCTCCCAGAGGTGTTGCGGCAGCGGTATCAGTTTGAGATAGAGTGCGGCAGCCACCATGGTAGTTGTTGCGATGAGTGCCAGTGCCAACTGCTGCGCTATCCCCTCAACCCAGAGACTGCAGGACAAGCCGCCGAGGCAGAGTAACAGCAGAATGCTAAGACGTGTTGTGGGATAGGGCAGGGGGTAATAGTGCTGGCTAAGCCAATAGAAGAGCATGAGTCGCAGGGTGTGGGCGAGGGTCAGGGCGATGACGGCACCCCAGACGCCATAGTGATCTATCAAGGGGAAGATCAATATCAGCCCACACACAGCCCCGGCCAGGTTGATGACAAACTGGGCCTGGGTGGTGCGCCCGGTAAAGCAGCCGATATTGAGCAGCTCGCCACACTCTTTGAAAGCCATCGCCAGTGTCAGTCCGGTGACGTAGGCGGCGGCCTGGGCGTAGTCACTGGGGAGTAGCCAGTGGATCAGCAATGGTGAGGTGAGTCCTACCAGCACAGTGATAATCAGCGCTATTGCCACCCCCATGGCGGCAAAGTGGGCGGCCTCGGTTTTGCCGGTCGGTCCATTCAGTACCTGGAAGCGGCGGGGTGACCACCACATGCCGAAGGGTTGTAGTAGCAGTATCGCCGCCAGTGCAAATTTGGCGGCAACACCGTATTGGGCTACCTCGGACATGCTCATACGGTCGGCGAGTATCCAGCGATCCAGTCCATTGAGGGCAAAGGCGCAGAGTCCGGCGGCGACGATGGGCAGGCTGTAGATCAGTAGCCCTTTGTAGTGGCGCGGGTTGAAGATGGTTCCACTGTCTCGTTGTTGCAGGAGCGCGAGGCAAAGGCCTTGTGCCAGGGCGGCGATTAAGCTGGCCTCCAGTATCTCTGTGACCCCTCCTCCCTGGAGGAGGAGTAGCAGTGTCAGCACCGCCTGCAACAGTGCCCGCCCCGTGCAGACAACAGAGAAGGCGATGGCCCGGTCGTTCATACGCAGCCAGCCCAGAGGTATGGCGATGCATCCCTCCAGTGACAGTACCGAGAGTACAAGAAATACTTCATATCTACTCATATCACCCGGTATCCAATGGGCGATAACGGGTGCACAGAACCAGCTGCCGACCCAGGCAATAGCGCCTATGATCAGGGTCAGGCCGAAGATGCGTGCGGCCTGACGCTTACGCTTCTCTCTATCAGGCGCTTGTCCGGCAAAGCGGTAGAGGGTGTCTTCCAGTCCCATGCCCACCAGAATGCTGCCGATAACTGCCAGACTGCTGAGCACTTCCAGTCGTCCGAACGCTTCGGTAGTGAGATGGTGGGCGATGAACGGCAGCATCACAAGCGAGACGCCTTTCATCAGGGCAATGCTACTGCCGTAGAGCAGAGTCTGTTGCAGGGGGGAGAGAGGACGAGACATGGCGTTACCCTCTGGCCGGGGTGACTTGTTCACACAGTGACGTCTTATGATCGGATTCACCTTGCAACACTTGGGCGATATTGGCATAGCTTATTTCGGCGCGGTAGGTTTCAGCAATTTTACGAGCACTGCGACCCAGTTGGTTGCGCTGATCCCTGTCTCTACACACGCTTTGTAGTTTGTTGCGGAGATCAAGGGCATTGCCCGGATGGTATTTGATGCAGTGGTGGCCATCACTGAGCATCTGATCCCAGTAGGCTCCATCACGGGGAATCAGGATGCAGTGACCCGCAGCCATCGCTTCGAGGATGGAGAGCCCAAAAGGCTCGGCCTCACTGGTGGAGACAAAGATATTGGCGTTGGCGCGAATGGCGTCCAGGTTTGCAGGTTGCTCGTGCCACTGAACATTGTGTAGATCAATAGGCCCCAGACTTACTGGCAGTCGGGTATCTTTAGGACGAATGTAACAGATGTGCGTCTCAGGCCGCTGGGCTGGCGGGATGCTGCTAAGTGCTCCCAGCAGATGGTCCAGACCTTTCCACTTCAGCAGTGATGCAGCCCAGTAGACAATCGGTTGACTGGTCTGGCATGGAGTGGGCCAGGCGTCGGCTGGCAGGCCGTTATGGAGGGGCTGGAATTGTCTGCTTTCGAGGGCCAGTAAGCTGTTGTCGGTGCCCATAACCGCTGCAATCGCCTGCAGCAGTGAACTCCTGCTGCTGGGCAGGTAGTGAACCTGATCAGCCTGTTTCAGACAGCGCCCGATTGTACGGGAGCAGGCTACCGGTCCATGCACCAACTGTACGACCTTCCAGTTGAGCAGGGGACGGGCCAGGTAGAGGGCAAGATCGACGCCAGGGCCGGAAGCACCCAGTGCCATATCAAAATGACCAAAGCGCAGGCGCAGCCATAGAATGTTCAATAGGATAATGAAGTGACGAATAAAATAGGCGATGCCCTGTTCCTGCTGAGCCAGCCAGGCGGGCTCGTGCAGTTGGGTGCGTTTTAAGCCACTCCATTTCCATGAGTGGCTGTCTGCGCTGAGAACGATAATCTGCAGCAGGTCAGAATCGACACAGCGCAGGATATTTTCGGTGGCGACCTTGGAACCACCGGGAAAGGCAGTGGGGTCGAGAACCAGTAACTGTCTTGGGGTTATCATTTGCTTGAACCTCCCACTACTTGACTAACATGCTGATGGCGCGGCCCAGGGCGGGAGCACCAGACCAGTGCCGGTACCAGTTCATGCGGTGCTGGGGCTGGGTGAGTAGCTCTCTATAGCTATTTTCGAAGGCGTTGCAGTAGCGTTTTATATTGAACTGTTTCTCGACCTGCTGGCGCCCGAAATCACCCATTTGGCGGCGCAGACCGGGTGAGTGGTAGAGGGTGGTGATGGCGCGGTTCATAGCGTCAATATTTTCCACTGCAAACAGTTTGCCGCTGATGCCGTCGGCGACGACACCGGGTATGCCGCCGACAGCAGGAGCGATTACCGGTAGTTGCGCCAGTGCCGCCTCTGCCAGTACCAGGCCGAACACCTCTTCACGGGCAGCGGAGATGAACAGGTCGGCACCGCCACGCAGCAGAGAGGGGACGTTGTCGCGCTCTCCCAGCAGGTGGATCTGTTGCTGCAGACCGAGATCACCGATCTGTTGCTGTAAAGCGGCACGTTCCGGACCGTCACCGATCACCGCCAGATGGAGCGGCATCTGTTGATCCCGTAACCTCTTTACCCCCTCAATCAGCAGGTCAACTCCCTTGCGCTCAATCAACGAGCCAACGGTGACCAGCAGAAAATCACTCGCCTTCACTCTCAACAGGGCGCGCAGGTCAATGGCGGGCTGGTTATCATGATGGTCGATATCAATAGCATTGGGGATCACCCGGGTGCGTGATGCGGGCATGCCGTCGCTGTGTAACTGTTCAGTTACCGGTTGGCTGACACCGACTGCCAGTGAGACTTGATGCAGGCCAAGCGTCAGACGGTCACGCAGGGGGTAGCGTGCATGAAGGTGGGCCAGTAGTGGGGTGCGGGTGATACGTGCAGCAGGATGAAGCCACTGTACCGGTGCGCCGCTGTTAGCATGAATCAGGTCAATTTTTTCTCGACGAATTGATCTGACACTATGGCCGATAAGCCTGGTATAGCCGCTAAGGTTAAAGCGTGGTGCCTGCCATCCAAAGAGGATGGGCATAGGCATAACTTCTGCTGAAATATCGAGTTTGCCTACCGCCTCACCCATGGTTTCGCTGTTGCACCAGACGGTGGGGGTAAAACTGTTGCGGTCGATATGTTTGAGCAGATCGAGCAGACAGCGTTCGCTGCCGCGGATCCATTCATTGCCGTAGTGTACAAAAAGTATGTTGGCCGGTCGTTGCATAAGTGAGCTCCTTACTGTTTACAAGAGAGTGAGCAAGGAGTGGGCCAGGTTGTTAACCTTATGTTATTTAAAGAGATATATCGTTGGTGATGACGGGTGGTAGTGGCTGTATTGCAGAATGCAAAGCATTTTGTAATAGGGCTACTTTTTTTTGTTCCGGGTGAGTTGGGTGATTGCGCCACGCCAGTTGTCTAGAAGCTCGGGAGCACTATTTTTTATGTCTGCCCAGTTCGTTGGGATCACACCATGCAGCTGTTGTAACAGCTTATGTGCTTCAGCACTCTTTTTAGCCCGCTGTTCCAGCCACAGTAGCCAGCGCAGGTCGGTGATTCCTTCAGTGAGTTGGAATAGGCGGGCATCCACATCGGGTATCGTCGGGCAGGGTTGAGCCATGGGGTAGAGGAGTTGCACGTCATCTTCCCGACCATCGGTAGGATCAAAGGGGTCTGCGGTAGGCATACGGGCATGCCACTGCAGGTAACCTTGTGCACCGGTACGCCAGAGATAGAAGCCCGCTGCGACACGTAAATTTTCCAGATTATAAAACCAGAGGGTAGCGCCGCTTGCCTTTACTTTGTTGATTCTCTTAAGGTCGATTCCAAAGCCGTCGTTGATCAAGACCAGGTCAAAGGCATCTAGATAGGTATCGTCATCAGAGTGGTTGAGCTGACCGCCCAGCTTCGCACTGTGTGCGAAGGCGCGTGCATAACGGTGGATTTTCTTCACCGGGTTTGTCTGCCCAAGGTTGGAAGGCTCATCGGCAATTGACCATACCGGGGAGGGTAGCCCCTCGGCAGCCAGTGCTTTTTCAACCTCGAACAGTCTGGATAGCGATCTTTCAAGCCCAAGGGATTCAGTCAGCCGTTTAAACGGGGCGTAGGCCAGTACCGGTTGGTTAAAGCCGGCATCCGTAGTGGCTCTGATCTCGGCAATGAAACGGTTCATGGCATCGGCAGTGGTTGGCGTTGTCAGTGGTGGTGCTATGCCGGTTATCCCCTGGCGCCGTAAAAATTTTAGATCACAGGTCATTGCCTGGTCGGCATACAGATGTGTTTCCTCAAACCACTGGAAATGAACGGGGCGCTCAAGATAGACGCCAACCGGTCGATCTGCCGGTGGCAATTGCACATTGGGGACATCAAGCACTAGCGGTGCATATTGCGGATGGTCGCCAATACGCACTTCAATACGTCCACGATACTCACCGGGAGGGGTGCCCGGCGGGATAGGAATCCTCAAGTGTAGACGTCGCGGTGGTGCATTAGGCGCTCCTCGGGGCAGATCGCCGCTTTGAAGGTGATTGTTGGATGGTGTGAGCAGGGTTGAGGAGAGACCGCTGCGCCGTAGGTGCCACCGTCCCCAGCGCAGTGTGGCAGGCAGGCTCAGGCCATTCAGTTCCGGGGGGGTTATTTGAATAGTTGGCACTGCCATTTGTCCGCCTTGTTGGATGTCAAAAACCAGGCTGGCCGTGGTATCGGGTGCAGCGGTGAGGCGGCCTTGTCTGGCAAGCAAGGTAGGGAGGGTGAAGGTTTGGTCTGGCCAGGCCGTGATACGCCAGTTGTTTCTCCACCAGTGTGCCCTTCCATTTTCAACCCATTGACGTGCCGAGTAGTCCTTATTTGGTTCGGCCAGAACGGCAGCAAGGAAACCCGCTTCCGGCTGATCACCGGTGAAGGTCAGTTGCAGTCCATCCGCACCCACATCCACCATAAAACTAATACGTCCACCGGAACGCTCGCCAAACAGGGACCAGCTGTCATCATTGGGGCTGATCTCCCGTTTTCGTCCATCCAGGTAATTTGCTTTGATCCAGTGAGCGGCGGTGTGCTTTTGCGACCAGACCGGTTGGCCATTGGCGCTGATATACCGAGTCAGTGGGTGAGGCAGGTATTCCCACTCGCCCTGGTCGCGCAACCACAGGGTAAGGAACCATCGCCCCCTTGGCAGGGGTAGAGAGAGACTTTCAATGCCACGAATACCATCCGTGGTCAGGCCCTCAACGGCCTGCTTGCGCCCTCCACGGTCGATGGCCTTGAGATGGCCGCCATGCAGCCCGGAATGGCTGGGGCTGATGGCTTTGAAACCTGGCCACAATGCGCTGTCAACCGGGCCCAGATCCCAGCCCATGGCTCCCGTGGGCAATGACTCCGGGTTTAAAATCTGCAGAGGCTCGATTTTCAGCCCACCGATTTCAGCACCCTGAAAGACAATCACGCGGTGTATATTGTTGAGTTGTACTGAGCGTCCTGAAGCTGTGCGCAGGCCACCGAAGGTGAGTTGTAGCTCAAAGGATCCTGGTGGTATGACCCGCTCAAGGTTCACCCTGTCGGCGTATGTCGGGTTTTTCCTGTCATCGATGCGGATTACCAGGGTCTCGTCGGATTGCTGCTCATTGTGGCCCCGGATGAGTAGTTGATGCCCACTATCCAAGGATGCGGGGGTGGAGAACTCCAGCGCCTGCCTGCCGTTCTGTGCCGAACTGATCGGTGGCAGCGTCATTGGTGTTACCAGTAGTAATAGGATGAGAATAAGCCGCCAGTGATATAAGTGACTACGCACGTCATAGCTCCGTTATCGTCAATAATTAACAGCCATCCACCACAGTTTGGTAGTGCTGTAGCAGTTGTGGAATGACCGCCTGGCTGGAGAAGTTCTGTTGCACGGTATTTCTTGCATTCAGGGCCATCGAGCGGGTAACGGTTTGAGGTTGTCTGTGCCATTTGCATATCTGCTGTTCAAAGGCTGACAGATCGCCAGACGTTTCAAGCCAGCCGTTGATTTTATGGTTGATCAGTCTGTGCAGAGCACCGACATGTGAGGCGAGGACGGGTATGCCCTGCGCCATTGCCTCCAGTGCCGCCATGGGTAGTCCCTCTGCGCGGGAGGGCATGACCAGCAGACCGATTCGGGGCCAGATCTTAGCCATATCGTTCTGCTGTCCATGGAATACCAGGTTTGGTGGGGCAGATTTTTTCAGTGATGGCCCCAGGGGACCGTCACCATAGATAGTGAACGGGATGTGCGGTAACCGATTTGCGATCTCAACGAAGTAATCAGGCCCTTTTTCCTCGCTTAGACGGCCCACAAATGCGATCTCGTGTCCCTGGCTGAGGGAGAGGTGTTCGGTGTTGACGAAGTTGTCGATCAGTGTGGTGCGCAAGGGTAGCCGTTTGGCGATTGCGGGACTGACGGCCAGCACTTTGTGGGCGAGGAAGGCGGTGTAGCGATCCAATAGATCGTAGATGGCGAGCTTTCCCTTGGGTGTTTCTCCTGCATGAAAGGTGCTGATCACCGGTGTACCGCAACTGCGGGCGGCAAGTCGCCCAAGAGTGCCGGCCTTGTAACCGTGGGTGTGAAGCAGGGTGGGGTGGCTGTTTTTTATTGCTTGGCGTAATGCGCCGAAACCCCCTTCAATGGTGTGCTGATTGATCTTCTGTCGTCGCAATGCCTCTTTCAATGGGTGCTTGCCATAATCCTGCATAAATACGACGCAGACTTTTTGTTTGGCCATCATCAAGCCATAAGCGAGTTGCAGCACATGAGTCTCGATTCCGCCGGGTTGACGGCTATCGAGGAGCAGCCAGATCTCGTTTTGAATATGCATGGTTTCATCCAGGTAACCGTTTTAGTGCGATTAATAACGCAAGATTGATGCCTGCCATCGCGGCGGCAGTTACTCTGTGGTTATTGTTTCCATATCGCAAATTTCTCCCCTTCTATTTTGCGAATTGCATTGCAGTACGCGGCGTTGAGGCAGCAAAAGGCAGGTTTAATGGCTATCTACACAGAAAATATGCATGGCACAGCCATTGCAGTATCCTCTCTTCGAAGACAACTGAAACGAGGAAATTTCAATGGCTCAATATCTGATTACCGGTGGTTGTGGGTTTATTGGCTCTCATCTAGTAGAGAGTCTGTTGGCGGATGGTCATGGGATACGTGTATTGGATAATCTATCCACTGGAAAAGTCACGAATCTACCGGATGGCTGTGAGGTGATTGTCGGTGATGTCGCTGACGGTGATCTGGTAAAAAGTGCAATGAAAGATTGTGATGGCTGCTTTCATCTGGCAGCGGTGGCATCGGTGCAGCAATCTGTTGAGGATTGGGCGGGGACTCATCAATCCAATCTTACCGGCAGTATCCATGTATTTGATGCCGCCCGAGCTGCATTGACCCCGGTAGTCTATGCCTCTTCTGCGGCGGTCTATGGTGATAATGCCGATGTGCCGCTGAGGGAGAGTTCGGCGGTGCGGCCATTGAGTGCATATGGTGCCGATAAACTTGGCTCCGAACTTCATGCCCGGGTCGCCTCTCTGATGTATGGTGTGCCGACTACCGGATTGCGTTTCTTCAATGTTTACGGTCCCCGCCAGGATCCCTCATCCCCCTACTCCGGTGTTATCTCCATCTTCTGTGACCGTATTCAAAAGGGAGAGGAGATCACGGTCTTTGGTGATGGTGAGCAGAGCCGTGACTTTATCTATGTAAAAGATGTGGTACGTTTTTTACGCTCCGCCATGATCAACAACAGCCGTTATCCGTTGGTTTTTAATGTTTGCACCGGCAAGTCAGTGACCATCAACCAGATGGCAAATACCTTGATGAGTCTGGCCGGACGACGGGTGCCACTGAACAATGCACCACAACGGCAAGGGGATATTCGCACCTCGGTGGGTGATCCACACCACAGTCAGCGTCTGCTTGGTACCAAGGCTCGGCACTCTTTGAGTGATGGATTACGCGCCTTGCTCGATGCTTCTGCGGGGGGTGGAAGTTGGCAGCACCGTAAGGCGGGTTGATGGCTGCTGTTATGGACTTATTTTCCTGACAGTTGATGGTTTTTTAGGCCACTGAATTTTTCGTTCGTATCGTGCTTAACACTAAGGGTTGTCTACTGGATATGGCCTTTGTTGTTTCCTAGCTGAAGCTAGGCCTGTCTGGTACCGAGGGGGGGGTGCGCACCCAATGTCATTAACTTAAGCTTAATACCATGGTCATCCCTGCATAGGTTGAACCCCGGTGGTCGAACTTCCCTCTTTCCCGTCATACCCGCGCAGGCGGGTATCCAGCGCTACGGAGCGCTGTCCCCTGGATTCCATCCTTAGGTCCGTAAACGGTGCATCCCTGCACCACTACTCCCGCCTACGCGGGAATGACAAGCCTGAAGTTTACGGGAATTTTCCACTTAAATTAATGGCATTGGGTGCGCACCTTACTAAACAATATTTTCATATCCCTCACCCTCCCCCCTGGGAGGGTGAGGCACTAACGGAGGTGTGCGGCTACCCATCGGCTTGATGTGGTGCGCAGTTGTCTTTTTCTTTGGTTGTATTAATATCTAATACACTTGGAGTTGTCAGGAGGCTCCCATGCCCAGAAATACCTCGGTTACGCTTGGTGACCACTTTGATTCTTTCGTTAACGAGAAAATCGCACAAGGCCGATTTCAGTCGGTCAGTGAAGCGGTGCGTGCAGGCCTGCGCAGGCTGGAGGAGGATGAGATCAAGCTTGAGGCACTCAGGGCCAAGCTTCAGGCTGGTGAGGAGAGTCTGTTGGTCGAAGAGTTCTCAGCGCAACATTTCCTGGCTGAGATGCGCGAAAAGTACGTGAAATGAGTACAGGCTATAGCTTGCGTCTCCATGCACGTGTGGATCTGGAGGCAATCTGGGCCTACACGCTTAAGCATTGGGGTAGTGGTCAGGCGAACCGTTATCTGGAGGCCATGTTTTCATGTTTTGATGATTTGCTGGTGAACCCTTCGTTGGGCAAGCAGCGCGATGATATCAAAGTCGGTTATCGAAGTTTTCCACAGGGCAGGCATGTGGTGTTCTATATGATCACGCTGTCGGG
>JBEVXT010000629.1:0-1592 GCA_040505955.1 Sedimenticola sp.
TCGTATGCATGTGTCTGACAACTAGAATTCAGTTTTGATGCAGCATCTATGAGGTCTGCGTGACTGTCATCTGAGTGTCCGATTTCAGACTGTAAAAACGCACTCAAATGCAAGTCGCTTAGTACAGATGATGTAATGCTGTGTGCCGTCAAGGCACGCTTCATATGTCGTCCTTCGATGATTTGACGAGTGGTAGTCGACCCGTATAGGTCCGCCTCAATCCAGGCATCGTCAATGCCGCTTTCTTCGATGACTGTGCCAACTGCCCGTAATGCGGCCAGTACGGTGTGCATCTCTCCGAGCCGGAACACAAGGTGGTCGAATGCTGGTGCCATATGCATTTGCAGTTTTACAGCTTTCTCATATAACTGCAAATCGAACGTAATCACCGTTTTGTGCCCTTCACCCATAACAACTGTGGTGATCGTTTGGGCCTGTTTGAGGACAGTGACTAGCGTGCTGAACTCGTGTGCTGGAGCCGCAAGTAGGGGCAGCATCGCTACGGCGGTAAGCTTTTCAGGTGACGAGCCCCTTATTGAATTGTATGCGCTCCAGGATGGTATGTGCTGTTTCTCGTTACGTGATCTGACTAGTGATTGTCCAATCGACAAGGTAATGTCGTCTTTCATTGGAACAGATGTCACAACATGTGAGTGAGTGGTATCAATCGAATCATACGAGGGACACACTGGAAATGTATTGGCAGGAATGTGATACGGCTGAATCTCAGTATATAAGTGTGGGCCAAGTGGAAGTGATTTAGCCTTTGCAGTTTCAGTAATGTCCACAGTGACATGGGTTTGCTGTGTTGATGCTCGTTGGTATACCACCATGGCGGTAGCATGCAATGTGTTTTTCCCTTCTGGAGTATCCTCTGAAAAATCAGAATTGTCTATGGCGAAAAATATGAACTCATTCTTCACGAGACTTGGTGGAACGTAAACGTCGTATTCAGCCGAACGGTTGAGAACAGCCTGTGCTAGTTGGGTTTCAATGCGCAGTATTCGGGAATATTCCACTGACATGCCAACGTGATGTAGGTAGTCTATTAACGATGCGTTTCTCGTTTTCTGGTGAATTAAGATGCCAGTCCCAACTTGTATAGGATATTCGCGTCGGTGGTGAGAAGAGGGATTCTCCGTCAACGCATGTAACTGGTATTTTACCTGTTTGTTTGTTTTCGTTTCATACATGATCTGCTGTGCGATAGCAGTTGCGCGCCTATCCACGTTTGTTGTAGATTTTTCAGTCGGCAGTGTTTTTGATACACCCTCTAGCACCCACTGTAAAAGGACGTTCAACTTTGCTGGAATAATTTCACTCATGTTTGTTTTTAATGAGCCATCAAACGCCCACCGTGGAGCTCGTAAGATATCCGTTCGAAGGATTTTAGCGCACTGAAACAATAACTTCATCTCTTCATTAATGTCGGGTTCACTATAGGCAGTTTCTATAGCTGCTATCTTAGCGGCACTTAGACAAAATCGATCTGCTTTATTACGTTGAGGAGACCGAATGAACTCTATGTCGTCAATGTTTTCAGTAAGCAGTCGACGAAGTCCTTTGCGAGAAGCTGTAATGTCACAGCTATG
>JBEVXT010000630.1:0-5414 GCA_040505955.1 Sedimenticola sp.
ACCCGCGAAGGCGGGTAACCAGAGTAACGGAGTGCCGCCCTCTGGATTCCCGCCTGCGCGGGAATGACGGAGAGGTTGTTATACCCGTGCCTTCTACTGACATGCTCGCACCTTCTACCGTCATGCCCGCGAAGGCGGGTAACCAGAGTAACGGAGTGCCGCCCTCTGGATTCCCGCCTACGCGGGAATGACGGAGAGGTTGTTATACCCGCGTCTTCTACCGTCATACCCGCGAAGGCGGGTAACCAGAGTAACGGAGTGCCGCTCTCTGGATTCCCGCCTGCGCGGGAATGACGGAGAGGTTGTTATACCCGTGCCTTCTACTGTTATATCCGCGCCTTCTACCGTCATACCCGCGAAGGCGGGTAACCAGAGTAACGGAGTGCCGTCCTCTGGATTCCCGCCTGCGCGGGAATGACGGAGAGGTTGTTATACCCGCGCCTTTTGCTGTCATGCCCGCGCCTTCTGCTGTCATGCCCGTGCCTTTTTTGGCAGCCATGGATGGGATCAGGGGATCCCCGATTTAACGGCGCCGCTCATGGATCTGTTCATTGACCTTCTCCCAGTAGGGCGCTTCACGGTCCCCCAGCCCGGCCAGATCGGGGTATTGGTTGGCAACCTTCGCATTGAACGACCAGAGGGGGACGGGAAGGCCGCCCAACACCCGGTTAAAGAATTGTGCCTGAAGCAGTAGGAGCAGCACCGCCACGGGTAGTGCGGCAATCTGAATGATGCTGTCAAAGAAACCCATGGCTGCGATCAGGGTGGTGGCGGCGGCGGGTGGGTGTGCGCAGTTGAAGTAGATCATCCCCAGGCTGGTTAGCCCCATGGCCAGGGAGAGGGCGAAGATGCGCGGCCAACTAAGCTCCGTTCCTGAGAGGAGTCCGGCGTCAGGGAAGAGAGCGGCAAACAGGTAGAACATGCCCAGGCCGATACCCAGGGCCATGGTGTGTGCCATCAATACGGATCGGGGTGAGGCCGGGCGGCTCATGGGTGTGCGAAACAGGATGAACGCTGAAGGTCCGAGGGGGGGGAACAGCAGGGGTAGTTGCACCAGATAGGCGGTGATCGCAATGATGCCGATGGCGGTCAACCCCTCAAGGAAGACAAATACCCGGACGGCGGTTTGTGAGTGGCGGCCATCGTGTGAGAAATAACCTAGCTGTAGGTGGCTGAAAAAGGCGATGATGCGAAACAGTGGGCTGCTCTGGGGTGTTGGGGGTGTAGCCCCGGTGCCCGTTTGGGCCTTGGCGATCTTCTCCAGCTTCTCTCTATCCATCCTGGGGCTCCTCTGGGGTTAGACACTGTTCCAATAGATCAAGAATAGCATCGCCACTGGAGGGGGATAGCTCAAACAGGTCACTGACCTCATTAAAACCGATACGCACGCCCTCCAATAGCTCAAGCATCTCTTCATCGCTGTAGCCAAACTGCTCCATGGCCATGGTCACCAGCTGCTCTGCCCGCCCCTGGTCGGGCTTGAGTGAGCTGGGGGCTTGGGCGGCCACCACCACCGGCAGTGCCACGGATGCCGTCAACTCCAGCTCCTCCAGTTTCTCAAGCCCGGTGTTGTGCAGACCGACAAAGCAGACCAGCTCTACCGGGAACTCCCAATTCTGCAAAATCCAGGCGCCCGCCTGGGCGTGATCCCATTGAAAATTCAGGCGCTCCAGCTCCGATAGGTGCTTTGGCTGCTCCATCCACTCTTGCGTGACCTTCTGGTAGTACTCACCCCAACTGCTCAACAGTACGGGAAGTGCAACATCGGCCAGCAACATGGTGGTAAAGGCCTCTTCACGTTCGGCCCGGCAGTGGCGGTCGGCAAATGACCGCGCCAGTAGTGCCCGGATCAGTGAGTCGGACCAGAAGGCATTCTGATGGAACAGGTTACCGGGGAGGGCTGGGAGGGATGATTTCAGGGCGAAGGAGAGGATCAGCGGTCGGATATTGGCCAACCCCAGTACCGTCAATGCATGCAGGATGCTGTTGACCGGATTGGGCAGGGAGTAGAAGGCGGAATTGACCGTCTTCAGCACCTTGACGGCGATATCGGGTGTGGCGGCCACCATCTTTCCGATCTTCTTGAAATCGGGCTCATCACGCCCCACCTCCACCACAAGCTGAGCGATGGCGGCCGGTAGTGGCGGGATCTCTGCACCCTCGAATATCTGGGCAAAATTCCCACTTGCCACCGAGGCGTGGCGCCGGATCTTCTCAAATAGTTTCAACGTCACTCAAACCTCCTGGCGTACCGTAATCGATAGACTATTCATCAGGCCCTGTGCTGGTCAAGGGGTTCTTCAGGGGAAGTGCCTATCCCCCCCTAACAAACAGGCCCCCCTCTTTCAAATACCTTTCGGCTGGCTGCCTATAACATACTGATATCATGATATTTTATATTTTCAGTGTGATTGTGGGGCATGGCTGAAGCACAGGGGTGAGCTGAATAGTTACCTATTTTTTTAGTTTATTCACAAGTGCTTACTGGTATTTGTTGAGGTCTCCGAAAGGCTGTTCCGGCCACTAATCTTCGATATGTACATCAGGTATTTTCTGGGCATCCTGCTCCAGTTGATTCGCCCGTTTGAGGCAATATACTGTGATCTCCTCCAAAACCTTCCGTTCATCATCACTGTATCCGGGCCACTTTAAGAGGAGGGGGAGTTCTTTACGCAGGGCTTTCGTTATACGTTTTATCTCCCTTACCAACAGGCTGCGAGCAATACCACAGCGATGCGCGAAGTCAGACCAGTCATAGGCACGCACCTGCTCGAAGTCGAACTCATCTCCTATCGCCATGGCCGCTTCATGTTCAATATTGGTGTAGATGCAAACAGAGACCATGTCATAGAAGGGGGCCAACCGTAGGCCGCCGGGCTCAACCAGATAGGAGACATTTTTCCCATGGGCATCGCTGTTGCCAATTAGGTATTGAATCAGACTCCAGCGCAGGAGTCCCATGCGGGTGGCGGCCTCAGCCTGGGTCAGAGGGGAAGTGGCGAACAGGCGCTCCAGACTCACCCCGTCCCGTATATGCGCTGCATCGCGACCACTGCCAAAATTTCGCTCGTACTTGTGACTGACGCCCAGGTCAAGGGTTTGGCAGGTATCAATGCAATGCAAGCGCCGAACATTTTCTCTATCTGATTGTCGATCGAAACGCTTTATAACCAACACGGCCTCGGGCACTCGAAGGATTTCCGTCTCTGGTGTCGGTACTCCCAGGCGACTGGCGAGGCTAAGGCAGAAATGCTCGTTTGCAACAAGATGCTGCAAGTTGGGGTTCAGGGGTTCTGGTTTGAGGATATGGGTGGATGCAAGTTCGCCATCAACCAGATAGAGTTTTTTTTCTTCATCTTTAAATAGCGCCAACTTGTCCTGCAAGCCAGCGATGGATAGCCTGACGCGCTTATCCCAGATTGTGAAGGGTTGGTTGGTGCGGTCTCGGATACGCCGGGATAGCTCACTCAATGTGACTTCACGTTTTGACTTAGGTGCTTTTTGAGGTAAGAGTCCTTGGGGAAGCAAGCTCAGCGCGCCGGTGCTCTCCCTTCCAAGAGAACACAGTAGTCCGTAGAGATTGGCCTTGGAGACTTTATTGACACCAGCGGCATCCTCCAGCGCCTTTCCCTCTGGCAGGAGGTTCTCAAAGAAACGGCGGACACTGACTGAATGCAGTTCATCACTGACTTCCTCGTGTCTTACAAAGGGTAGGGCGGGGGAGATAGGGAATGCCGTTGGATCGGCCACCCAGCTTGGTTGGTAATCGAAAGCGAAGCGGCCTGTAGTACCATCATAGTGCAGCATGCCAATCTGCGTGTGGCCCACCCATGCATTCAAGGTATGGGTACTCATTTGCTCACCTTACGGATAGATGCCAACACCATATTCAGGTCGCTATGCGGTATCGCGACCAAGGCCAACCCCAACTGCCGGGCAACGCTGAGTGCCTTCTCCAGGCCAACGGATCGATGACCATTTTCCAGGTCTGAGAGTAGCTGAACAGATACCCCGCACAGCGCAGCAGCATCATCGATGCGTAACTGCATCTGGGTACGCATGCTGCGAATATGGGCTCCGAAGGCTGTCAAGTTGTCGATAACAGGGGATTCGGGAAGGGGCTGTGGTGTGATTTTTCCAACCATAATTCCTCCTATTTGATAAATGAATAACTCATTATGCTAAGAGTGTCAATTATTATTCAAATATAAGAAATAATTGTGTTTAGGTGTGTATGTACTCAACATTACTCGTATTTGAGAAAAAATGATTTAAAGGGGACGGATCTATTTGGCACTTATTAAGCACTCTTACTTTATTTTGGCGCTGGTTGCTGAATAGCTTGTTTCTGACCGGACACTAAATAGATCCGTCCCCTTTTGTCTCTGTCTCAAGAGATAGCGAGTAGTGATATTAATCGCTATAATGCATTGTAATGCAGTGCATTATTATGAGGTGGGTAGCATGGGAATGACAAGCGTAAGAATGCCGGATGATCTCTTGAGTCAACTTGATCATGCGGCTAAAAAGCTAAGACGGACAAAAGGCTGGCTTATCAATGACGCGGTTAAAGAGTATCTGAAAAGGGAGGATCGTAAAGCTCAAATGCTCGAAGAAACCCGTGAAGCTTTAGCTGACATTAAAGCTGGACGTGTTACAGAAGCGGCAGATGTGATCGATTGGCTGGATAGCTGGGGTAGCGCAGAAGAGAAAGTACCGCCAAAGCTATGAAATTACAGTTTACCCACAGTGCGCAAAGGGACTTGATCCGCTTGCGCGAATTCATTTCCAGCAAAAATCCACAAGCTGCTATGCGCATTAGTCAGCGGTTAAAGCAGTCGATGCTACGGTTAGCGGATCAACCTGAAATCGGTGTTAATGTCGAGGAATTGCCAGGGGTGCGGGACTTGATTAGCGGGGACTATCTTGTGCGTTATGCTGTGTTGGGAGATGAGATTTATATCTTACGTATCTGGCATGGTAAAGAGGATCGATAACGTACTTGTGACTGACACCCAGGTTAAGGGCTTGGCAGGTATCAATGCAATGCAAGCACCTAATTGAGAAATAAAAAAGGCGTTTTCAGTATCGTTTCGCATTAAATTCGTAGAACTTCAGTGGTGATTTGCAGGTCTCTTCTGTGGTCATCCAGCCGCCTTCACCTAAGGTATGTTGGGACTATTCAAACTCCATCTGAGTAAAGACGGCCTGGGCGTTGCGGCCGGCGATCTGCTCAAAGACCTCAAGGTAACTGAAACGGGACTGGTCGATCTTGACAGCCTCAAGTACATCACCGTCATTCTCGATGAGTTTACCTATTTCCTGGCGAAGGAAGATGAGATAGTCGTAGGTATCTGCTTTGGCTCTCTCCAGTGTGGTGGCGTGGCCATGGCCGGGGATGATGTGCTTTGGTT
>JBEVXT010000631.1:0-26133 GCA_040505955.1 Sedimenticola sp.
GATTTTAAAAAAGCACTATCAATCACACACTCGATTACGTCCTGATTGCTTTGCTCGGTAGAGTGCCTTGTCAGCACGATCCAGTGGTTCGTCTATATCTTTGTCATCCTGTTGGAACTGTGCACAGCCGATACTCACGGTAATATTAAGTGCGTCATTTAACTTAAAGGGCAGCTTTTCGACTTTAATCCGGAGACGCTCCGCGAACTCCAAGGCTTGCTCGAGCACCGTTGCCGGCATAATAATAACGAACTCCTCTCCTCCGAAACGACCGAGAATATCACTCTCTCTGGCGCTCTCCTGTAACAGGCCTGCAAACTCCTGTAATACATAATCCCCAACGGCGTGTCCCCATGTGTCATTGATGGCTTTGAAATAGTCGAGGTCAAGCATCATTATGGCAAGATCGTGGCCATGTCGACGGCAACGGGCGATTTCAGCCCCTCCCTGTGCACATAAACAGCGTCTGTTATTGAGACCGGTGAGCGGATCGGTATTTGCCAGCATCTCCAGTTCAGATTGAAGCCGGCGCTTCTCAGTTATGTCTTCCTGGATACCGATATAGTGGCCAATATGCCCTTTGTCATCGGTCACTGGTGATATCCTCGCCTCCGCCCAATAGAATGAGCCATCACTGCGCTTATTGTGGAACTCACCATGCCAGGTACGGCCGGAGGTAATGACATCCCATAATTCCTTATACTCCTCCTCAGACTTTTCCCCCGATTTTAGTATCCTGGGGTTCTCTCCTATCACTGATTTTAAAGGGTAACTGGAGACCAGGCTAAAGCGCTGATTGGCATACTCGATGTTACCGTCACTATCGGTCACAATAATTGCGGCGGGACTCTGTTCTATTGCAAGAAACAGTAAATTAGTGAGGGAGGTCCACTGGCGTCTTATGCTATTTGCCCGTATAAGCTGCCAGGTGCCGAGAGCCGCCATTGCCATAATCATCAGAAAAATAGCGGGCAATGGTCCGTGCAGGTGATCCAGGGGATGGAACACCACATACCTGGCTGGGAGCTGCCCTATGATTGTCCAGCTGTTTTCTGCAGAAGGGTCATCACTGTTTATACTCGGATCTCTTTCCCCGGTCATCTCCTCATGGGGGTATACCTTGGTAAAGGTAAACAGGCCGTCACCGCTACTGATCTGACCCTGTGATTGACTTTTAATCTGGCGCCAGACATCGGGAAACTGATCACCAAAATTGCTTCTCCTGCCAAACATAAAGCCCCACCGAAGGGATTTATCAGGATGGTTGAGCCAACTGCCGCTGCTGTTTACCAGCCCGTAAATCACATTGCTATTTTGGGATAGTGAATTCTGTGCCCGCTCCAACATTCTGGATGCCAGATAGTTTAGGATAATGATCCCCCGGGAATTACCACTGAGATCAGAAAGGCGTGTCGCGACACGAACAACAGGCTTGATCGGCTGCTCAACTTTTCCATGCTCAATATTTAGATCAAGAGGGGAGATAAACTGGGTTCCGGGTTGCTGTTTTACGGTATGGGTAAAATAGTAGCGGTCACTTTTATTTTGAAGCTCCCCTTCGGGCACGATAGTGGAAACACGCCCGTTCATATTGACACGTAGGGTCTCCATGCCCTTTTCATCAATAAGGCGTATTTGATCGTAAAGTTTGCGATCACGAGAGAAATAGAGAAAACGCTGCTGCAGCCGACGAAGATTTTTCTCACCTCCTTTCTGAAGGAGAGTGGTTAGCTCTTCACTATGGGACAAAAGACTCAGATCAGAGGCGAGTATGTTCAGGTCATAAGCGAGTACATTTCGTGCCAGGTTGATTCGCTCCACCTCTTCCGTCATACGGATCGAGAGCCGTTGTGAATGTTCAATGTAGTGCAGGTAAAAATAGCCTGATACGAGAAGAATTAGAATCGGTAGGAAAAAGTATGAAAAACGGAGAATAACAGTCCTATAGGATACGCTCTGAAGTAAGTGATCCAGGTTGGATGTTGAAACGTTGTCCATTTATCGTAGATTTCCCTACTGATAAAAAACCGCTTAAGGAGTGAGTATACTCACAAGGAGACCGGCCAGGGTCAAGTGCCGAGAAAAAAGCCATTTCTATAGTACATTTTAGCAGAACAGAAATAGGGTTGAATTAAGTAATTACGTTATTTATTTTTTTATAATTGCTCATCTGAGGGTTGCTATCCGACGTGCCGATACATTAATCATCGGTTAAAACTGACTAGGTAGAGGGGGAATTACCTGCACTTTACTAAATACTGTAGTGACACCAACCCATGGTTTGCTTCAATGGCTGATTTTTGTAAGCCACTTGACTGAGTGCCATAATAAACTAGACTTAGCTAAGTCTAGTTAAAGGATGATGAGTATGCATCAAGTCAATATGCACGAAGCGAAAACACATCTCTCAAAGTTGGTTGAGGAGGTGCAGTCAGGCGAAGAGGTTGTGATCGCCAAGTTTGGTAAGCCGGTCGCAAGAATCGTCTCTTACGACAAGCGCAGTGAACCCCGTACGCCGGGTAAACTGCGCGGGCAGATATGGGTGTCCGATGATTTTGATGATGCCTCACAGGAAATAGTGGGCATGTTTGAGGGCACAAAATGAATCTGTTACTAGATACCCATATTCTCCTCTGGTGGATGGCAGATGCACCTCAGCTTACTGAAGAGGCAAGAGAGAAGATTGCCGATCCTGACAATACTGTTTTTGTCAGCGCTGCAACAGTGTGGGAAATGGGTATCAAACAGGCCCTTGGCAAACTCAAAGTGCCAGAGAATGTGGTTGACCTGATTAGAAGCGAAGGTTTCGATGAGTTGGTGATATCAGGTATGCATGCACAGTTGGCGGCAGGTCTGCCGAATCACCACAGAGATCCTTTTGATCGGATGCTCATTGCGCAAGCCAAGTTGGAAGGCCTGTTGTTGATAACCCATGATTCTGCTATACAAAATTACGATGCTAAGATCTTGATGGTATGAAACAACAAAGGCCTGCAATCGCAGGCCTTTGTGTCTGCCTAGATTGAGCTAGGCCTATCTGGTACCGAGGGGGCGGTTCGAACATCACTAAATAATCGGTGGGTGCCTTTTTACCATAGTGATTTTTAATGAATTTTATTCTGTTTCCCATCCCTGTTTTTTGCGATAGATGGTTGAAGGGCTGACTTCCAGCAGGGCAGCGGCTTTGGGTATATTGTCATTACACAGGGTGATAGCCTGCTCTATAGCCTGACGTTCCACTTCGGCCAGGGGTCGGATGATTTTTTTATCACGGTTGTCTGTTATCTCCCTTTTAACTATTTGATGGTTGACCAGTTGGCTTATTTCCCCCTCACTCAGCGCGGTGTCGAGGGGAGGGGGCAGGTGCTGGCGGGTAACCCTGCTGTCATCGTGGAGGACGGTGATGTTGCGTATGACGTTTTGTAGCTGGCGCACATTACCGGGCCAGGTGTAGCGATTTAATGTCACTTCCACATCGGGTGTGAATTCACTGAAACCCTTGCTCTCTTCTTTGGCATAGCTGAGGAGAAAGTGACGGGCGATGGCAAGGATATCATCACCACGCTCGCGTAAGGGTGGCAGATGCAGCGGAACCACATGTAGCCGGTAGTAGAGATCCTCACGGAAACGGCCTACCTCCACCATCTCCAGCGGATCCCGGTTGGTGGCACAGATAAAGCGTATATCCACCTTCATCTCTGTACTATCACCGACGCGTTGAAAAGAGCCAGTCTGGACAAAACGCAGCAGCTTAGTCTGCAGATCCATATCCATCTCGGCGATCTCATCGAGAAAGAGTGTGCCGCCATCGGCAAGTGTGGCCGCCCCTTTTCGCTCATTGGCTGCACCGGTGAAGGCCCCCTTGATGTGACCGAATATCTCACTCTCCATCAAATCATGGGGTATGGCGCCACAGTTGATGGCGATGAAGGGTTTATCTCTGCGTGGTCCCTGTTTGTGAATCGCTTCGGCACACACCTCTTTGCCGGTACCGCTTTCACCGGTGATAAAGACTGTTGCACTGCTCGGGGCTGCAGCATCGATGATACGGTAGACCGCTTGCATGGGTAGGCTACCACCAATAAAACCGTGGTAGTGATCTCGCTCGAAGGTCTCCTGTATCTCCTCCACCAGGTGTTGCAGGCGATTATGTTTAAGCACATTGCGTACAGTGGTCTGGAGCCGTGCGGCATCAAAGGGCTTCTGCAGGAAGTCTTCGGCACCATCACGCATCACCTCCACTGCAACTTCCAGTGAGCCGTGAGCGGTCATTACCACGACGGCAGAGGGAAACCCTTCAGCCCGAATCCACTGTAGAATCTCCTGACCGTCCATGTCGGGCAGCTTCAGGTCGAGTAGTACCAGTTCGGGTGGCTTGGCTGCTATCACCTGCTTGGCATCGGTGCCGTTCTCTACATGGATCAGTTCAACGGGTTCGTTACGTAGATACTGTTGATAGGTGAGTGCCAGTGAAGAGGTATCTTCAACCAAAAGCACGCGTGGTAAATAGTGCATCTCTCTTCCCCTAATCTGTCCGTTCCAGCAGCAGTAGCAGTGTGTCGTCGCCAGCCGGTCGGCCAGCCTGCTGGTCAAATCTCTCCATGACTCGTCGTAGAGCCTCTTCCTGGGGTAGCAACCGGGTCTGCTGGAGTATCTCAATAATCGACTGTTCCAGTTCCCTGCGCCCCAACTCACTCTCGGCCGACTCAAAGAGTCCATCGGTAAACAGTGCAAGTCGTTCACCTGCCTGCAGGTGAAGCTCTACCGGGTCATATCGGTTATCAGGCAGTAGTCCCGGCAGCACACCGCCGACGCTGACGCTGACGGGGGTGATACATCGGGCAGCCATTATCAGCGGTGCAGGGTGCCCCCCACTGGCCAGGGTCAGCCGACCACCCTCTTCCAGAGAGATTGCCATTGCTGTCAGAGTCGCCTGCTGTAGCAGGTCATCATCCCAGGCTGCCTCTGACACCTTCTCAAGCAGGGTTCCCGGATCACACTTCGAAGACGCCCCCTGCATGAGGCCGCGCAGATAACCGCCATAGGCATGGGCAAAAAACTTGGCCGTGTCATCATGCCCCATAATATCGGCCAGTAGCAGCAAAGTCTGAACCTCTGTTTGGTGGTGCAGCAATAGATCGCCTCCGCCACTGCCGGTGTGGCGGGTGGCGAGGGAGAGGCGCCAGCCGGGAATGTTCTCCGGCAGGTTGGGCAAGAGGGCACTACTGATACGTCGGTTGATACGTTCAGAGAGACGCTCTCGCACCTGATCTGACCGTGCGATGACCCGTTGCAGTGAGTGCAGCAACTGCTCCCGGGTAACAGGTTTGAGCAGGTAGTCATCGATGCCCAGGTGACCGGCACGCTGGATGCTGGTCTCCTCTTCGTTGGCAGTAAGAAAGATGAAGGGGGTTAGCTCTGTATCGGGCTGTTCTACCAGCTGTTCACGCAGTGCCATGCCATCCATACCCGGCATGCCGATGTCGGAGAGCACAAGATCCACCGGATTCTGTTGTAACCATGCCAGCGCTTCATCTCCACCGGAGACGCTGTTCACCTCATAGTGGTCAGCGAGATAGGCCGTATAGAGGTGGCGCAGGGCGGTATCGTCTTCAACAACAAGTACCTGTGGTTGATGTGGCTGCCGACTACGCACCCAACTCAGACGGAGGCGATTCTTTTTATTATCCTCTGTGGGTTGGTATAGCTGTTGGTCTGATTGGCTCTCTATCAACCCCAGTCCGCGCCCACTCTCCGCTTCCTGCTGTTCTGAAGAGAGCTTGTTGAGCGACTCTCCGGCAGACAGCCATGCGCCACCGTCATCAAGAACCTCCAGCCACCAGTGGTCTCCATTGCGTCCAAAGCGCAGGTCCAGTGTGACTGCCGCCGGGTCGGCGTGTTCGATCACATTGGTTGCTGCCTCAGAGAAACAGAGTTCTATTCTATGACGCAGTGTCTCGTTGATGGCGCAGACACGGGTCACCCTGTTGAGCAGGTGACGTAGCGGACGGACACTGGCAAGTACCGCCGAACGTTCTGTTTTTAGCAGCAGGCTATCCATCACGCTCTGTCGTGATAAATAGCTGTAGTGCCTCGACAGAATCGGCGGCCAAGCTTTCAAGTGAGGTCATGTGGTGTTCGATAGATGTTGTATCGCTGGCCTTGACCGCAAGCTCTATCTCACTTGCGACCGCCTGCAGTTGGACGGCGCCGAAGCTGCCGGAGCTGCTTTTCAGTGCATGGGCCTCTGCCGATAGCTGAGGCCAGGCCTTATCGGCAAAAAACTGTAGCATCTGTGGTACACGCGAGTGGGTCTCGTCGAAATAGATCTGCAGGATGTCCGGCAGTATCTGCCAGGAGGTGTCGTGGGCCAGTTGCTGTAGCACTTTGTGATCAAGCAGCTCAGACGCTTCAGAGGGGCTGTGCTCTCCCATTGCTGTAGTTGACTTATCTTCAGATTCGCCGTCGCCAAGCCAGTAATGTAGCCGCTCATAGAAAAGTCGGCGGTCCAGGGGTTTGCTGAGGTAGTCATTCATGCCGGCGGCAAAGCAGCGTTCGCGATCTTCGGTGAAGGCGTTGGCGGTCATGGCCATGATTGGCGTTTTGCTGTTGATGCTGTTACCACCACGTAGCTTGCGGGTTGCTTCCAGTCCATCCATTACCGGCATGGAGAGATCCATAAGAATGAGATCGAAGTGTCGCTGTTTTGCGATCTCCAGCGCCTCTTTGCCGTTGTTTGCCAGACTGATCCGATAGCCCTTCGGCTGCAACAGGGCTAATGCAACGGCTTGGTTGGTTTGGCTATCTTCCACCAGAAGAATTTCACCCCCCGAGGCGCCTGTTGACGGGGTGGTAAAGTGGGACGGTGTATCCTTGTTACCCTTTTCTGTGGTGCTGATATTTCTGCCTTGAAGTGGCAGCAAGAGGGTGAAGTGTGAGCCTTTACTTACTTCGCTGTGCAGCGAGAGGGTGCCTTTCATCAGCGTCACCAGCCGTTGCACAATGGTGAGGCCGAGGCCACTGCCACCGAAACGGCGGTTATCCTGATCCTCCGCCTGAATAAACTCGCCAAATATTCTTGCCTGCTGCTCAGGGGGGATGCCGATACCACTGTCCTCCACTTCGAGTTGCAAGCCGCTCTTCCCGTCCATTGCACAGAGCCTGATTGATACCTCGCCAAATTCGGTAAATTTGATGGCGTTGCCAGCCAGGTTGATGAGGATCTGCCTGAGACGCATCTCATCTCCCAAGTAGTGTGTATAGAGGCCGGGAGTCATCTCAAAGGTGAGGTTGAACCCCTTGGCTTGCGCTTCCCCTGAAAGCAGCTCCACCACGCCTTTCACAGCGGTTGTTGCATCGAACCACTCTTCAGCAAGCTGCAGCTTACCCGATTCGATCTTACTGAAGTCCAGGATGTCATTAATCAACAGCATCAGGGTTTCGCCACCCTGCCTGGCGATCTCGGCGTAGTGGCGCTGCTGTGGATCAAGATCACTCTCCTGCAGCAGTAAGTTCATGTTGATAACCGCATTGAGAGGTGAACGGATTTCGTGGCTCATGGTGGCAAGAAAACGGCTCTTGGCCTCGTTAGCCTTCTCAGCCTCATGTTGTGCCATTCGTAACCGTGTCTCATTGCGCTTCTGCTCGCTGATATCGACAAAGTGGGCGATGTAGTGGGTGGTTCCTCCCCTGGCATCTTTTACTGCGGATATATTCAGATGCTCTGGAAAGATATCGCCACTCTTACGCTTGTTGCATATTTCACCACTCCATTTTCCTTCGGCCAACAGCTGTTGCCACATGGATTGATAGAATAAGGCGTCCTGTCTGCCGGAGGAGAATATGCGTGGATTTTCCCCAATAACCTCGTCAGTCTCATAGCCGGTAATTCGGGTGAGGGCACTATTGGCACGAATGATGTTTCCTTTGGCATCGGTGATAAACATCGCCTCACTCGACTCAAAGGCCTGTGCCGCCAGATGCAGTTCGTCATAGCTCCGTTGCAGGCTGCTCGACATAGCGTTGAATGCCTGGGCAACTTCGGCAATCTCGTCATTGCCGAGGATGGCTACCTGATGCCCCGGCCCCGATTGAGTGATAGTCTCGGAGGCGGATTTCAATCGCTGCAGTTGCCGGGTCAGGTAGGTGCCGAGGATGAAGGAGAAGATCGCCACCAGGGTCACTTCCAGCCCCGCAATGCTGATGGTCCAGTGTTTGGCCTTGCGTAACAGCTGTTCAATGGCACTGGTAGAGAGCCCCATCTCAATAATGCCGTAGATGGTGTCACCTTCACGGATCTCAGCGTGGACATCGAATATCCCGTCATCTACACCGTCGAGGCCATTATCCGGTGGGTGCGGCATGGCCAGTACTGCTGTATCCCCCCCTTCGGCAAGGATGATGCCGTTACTGCTGATACGGGTGTAGACAATATCGGGGTTGCCAAGGATCTCCTCAACAAAACTTTCCAGTGTGGCGAGATCGGTGGCCAATACCGCATCTTTGGTGGCGTTGGCGAAGAGTCGGGAGGTGGTTTCCGCCCGCTGCCGCAGCTGCTCTTCGTTCGATTCACTGAGGAAATTGAGCCCGCTGAGGATCAGAACCAGCAGCAGCACCGACTCAATGGCGGCAATGCCAAGAATGGTTTTGAGTCTGAAGCTCAAGATCACTCTCTCTTGGTTTGGAGGTCAGTTAACAGGTCGATGTTCAAGCTACGCACATCATCCCAATCGCTGTCAGCAGCAGCTTCGAATCCCTTGATTTTGATGCTCTCCAGCAGCGCCTTGCCCTTATCGTTCTGTTCCATAGTTATTAGTGCCTGCTGAATCTTAACTGCATCGGTACTTTTTACTCGTGGGTGGAAAGTGATGGCGTGGGGGGTATAGCCCTCTGTGATCCACAATATCTTCAACTGTTCACGTACTTTGGGTGCGACATTTTTAAAGGTTCGCATCACACCGCCGCCCGCCGGATAGATCCCCTTGGCCACGGTGCGATAGACCGAATCGTGGGATGAAACATATTTTGGGGTATAGCTGATGCCAAGGCCGGAGAGGTGAGCGCGGGGCAATATGCTGGCGGCAAAGGCCGCCGGTGACGGAAACGCCAGATTGTTGTTATTCAGCGCCATCAGGTCGCTGATTCTGCTCTCTTTGTGTACCACCATGATCCCCTTGATCTGTTTGTCACGCGCTTTGGCCAGCGCCTGGTAACCGGGTGCCTCATGAAAGACAGTGTAGTGATAGGGATTCATATAGGCCAGATCGTACTCACCCGCCGCCAGCCTTTTTTCGAAGGTGGGGATGTCGGGAGCGGTACTAAAACGGATCTTGAGGTCGGTATGTTGGCCTATATATTTGAAAATAGGTGTCCATAGACGGGCCAGTTTGCTGGCTGATTGTTGTGGAACGATGCCGAAGGTCAGTACCTGTTCGGCGCTGACACTTGGTGTTATGAACAGCAACAGCAATAGGGATATTAGTCTCTTCATGATTTAGCTCCTACAGTTATATTAGACATCCAGCGCCAATAGTCGAATTTGTTCAATACGTGACCGCAGCCACCGGCTCAACCGTGGGAGGTGGCTGTCGAGCCGTGTTGTTTCCCGTATCAGCTCGGCTTTAAGGGTTGGGTTATGGCGGTCATTGAGCACACAGCCGAGCAGTTTCGCTCCCGCACTCTCCAACTGTTGTACCGCACTCTCCACCGCCGCCTCGCTGGTGTGGCCAGCCAACACCAGCAGCAGGCAACTATCACAGGCGGCGGCCACCCGTCCGGCGGGTATGTTGTCGCCATTACGTCTACTCAGTGGTGAGGTGTCGAAGATGATGGTGTCGTACTCCTGCTGCCACAGGGAGATCTGCGTCTCCAGGGCTCCGGGTTCGCGCAGGCGCAGAATCGTCTCACGGCCTGCCGGTGCGCTGACACCGGTGAGAGCACTATTTCCGCCATCCGGGGTGACGATGTGGGGTGATTCCAACAGTGTCTCATGCTGGCTTGCAGTGGGGATGTCGAGTGTTCTTTGCAGACTGGGATGATAAAGATTCAGATCCACCAGCAGCGTGGAGCGTCCCGCCAGTAGATTACGGCGTGCCAGCGCCAGCGCTAGGGTGCTGACCCCTTCACCCTCATTGGCGGCGGTAATGGCTAGTGATCTGATACTCTGTGCCGCAGTGGCGGTATGAATACGTTCGATCTCTTCGTAGCTCTCGGGTATTAACATCACAGTAGTCCAAGCAGGGAGGCGAGAGAGACCATCTGGAAAACATCTTTCAGTCCGGTGCGTACCTTGGAAAAGGCACTCTCACTCTGGTTCGGCACATAGACAGTATCCCCTGCACGCAGTGCCGGCAGCGTGGTGAAGTCGGCGCTTCTGCTGAAACCGGCCAGATCAAAAGTACGTGCCTGATCCTTGCAGCAGGAGAGGTTGACCACGGTGATCTTCTCCACGTAGGCGTTGGTGCTGGTACCACCGGCTTCGGCCAGCAGATCAAGCAGGGTCATACTGTCATTGAAACGGTAGCGCCCGGGTTTGTTAACTGCTCCCAGCACACGGACGGTGCTCTCTTTTGTCTGGTTCAGCCACAGGCGGTCTTTTTCCGGCACATAGAGTGTGTCTCCGGTGCGCACTTTCGGTAGCAGTGACTCGTCACCGGTCTCAAAGTAGAGACCGAGATCCACATTGGTCACCCGTGCATGGTCGCCGTTGCGGTGACTGATGCGGATATTATGAATATCGGCATTACCATTGGGGCCGTCTGCTGCGGATAGAATATCGAGAAAATTCATCGCATCGGTGAACATATAGCGCCCTGGCGAACCTACCTGACCAAAAACGTAGATAGACTTCTCCGATGCTTGGCGTACCCATTGGGCTTTGTTGTCACTGGGATCCTGTGGCAAATCGTGGACACGGATGGTGGCACCGGCCTGCAGGTGTGGTAGTTCATTTTCACGCCCACCGGCTTTCAGAAACTGATCAAGGTCGAAGTTATGTACCTGGGTTGACCCATCAGCACTTGGGGTCACTACCTCGATGTTGGCGGTGTCGGCCCGTGAGCGGGGACCGCCAGCGTGGGCCAGCAGATCAAGCAGTGACATCTCGCCGGACCACTCGTAGCGACCGGGGCGAACCACCTCGCCGATCACCCGTATCGCCCGGTTGGGTGCCACCTTGAGCCATGACTTCTCATTCATATCGCTCTTTTCCGGTACAAAGATGGCATCGCCGGGTTTGATTTTTGGTGGACCGCCCGCTATGCGCCCTTCGGTATAGGCGGCAAGGTCAAACGGGCGTACCGAACCATCGGCGTGGATAATGCGTATCTGTCGGCTCTCGGCAAAGCGGGTGGGGCCGCCCGCATTGGCAAGAATGTCCATAAAAGTGGCGCCCTGCTTTCCTTCATAGGCTCCCGGTTTAAACACCTCGCCCATCACATAGATGGTGTTGGCCCCTGCTTTGATCTCCTCTTCTTGACGCGGCACAAAGATAGTGGCCCCTTCGACGATGGTGGGCAGCAGATTCTCGTCACCACTGTCGAGATAGCGTTTCAGATTAAAGGAGGTCGGGGCACCGTCGCTGATAACGCGGATCTGTTCCACCCCGGCATAGCGGGTGACGCCGCCGGCACGCATCAGCAGATCCACCAGATTACTCTGTGCCTTAAAGGAAAAACTGCCAGGTGAGTTGACCTCACCGAATACCTTGACCGCCTTACGGTCATCCGCTGCATCACCGGAGCCAGCCAGTTTGGCGGCGTCAAAGTCCACCTCAATGTTGCCGATCATGGGTGAGGCCGGTACGAACAGGGTGTCGAGGGTACGCATGGAGGGCAGATGGCGGCTATCTCCTGAGTCGAGGTAGGCTTTGTAGTCGAAGCTGATACGCTTACCGTTACGCCGTACCTGCATGCGATCAAGTTGTGCGCCGGAGCGTAGTCCTCCCGCTTCACGCAAGACGGTTTGCACACTTGCATTGGCAGGCAATATGACCTCTCCCGGTTTCTCTACATAACCGAGTACGTTGACCAGTAGACGGCGCTCTTTCACATAGATACGCAGGCTGTCCAGGTCGCGGTAGGTCTGTTGCAGGTGCTCATGTATCCGTGCTTCCATGGTGCGTTCATCCAGCCCCGCCACTTGCATGGCACCAGTTTCCGGCAACAGGATTCTGCCTTGACGATCGACATCAAAGTTACGATCCAGACGCTCCTCTCCGGGTAGCACAATGCGGATCACATCACCCACCTGAACGGTGTAGGTTTCGGCTTGCGCCGACGCCAGGGTGGGCGCAAGCAGTGCCAATAATAGAAGCAGTAAAATACGAATAGACATCACTCTCTCCTTGCTGTGTCGCTTGCGGTCTCAATAAGCTCGATGGTTACCCGGCGGTTAACCAGGCGTTCGTGGGGTTGATTGCCTTCAAACAGGGGGTGATCTGAAGCAACTGCGGTTACCTCAATACGCGCTTTTGGCAGTCCCAATACCTGCAGGTAGCGGGCGACCTTTTCGGCACGCTGCATCGATAGCTGCTGGTTGTGGGATTTTGCGCCCACTACATCGGCATGGCCGACGATGCGCAGTTGATAACCCGGCAGGTCGCGCAGCAGCACCGCCGCCTCTGCCAGTCTGCCAACGTACTTTGGGTTCAGCTCTGCCGAGTCCAGGGCAAACTGGTTATCGCTGTTGAGCAGGGTGTTGATTCGGCTACCCATGTCTCCCGGCTGTTGCTGGTCGGGTGATACTGGGATTCTGCACGCCTGTTCCTTGCGTACATAATCAAGCTGCCGCTCCAGTCGAGCCAGTAGTTGATGCTGAATGATCAGGTCATTTGCGGCATCGAAGGGTAGGCCACCGTAGAGGGCGCGGGCAATGCGTTTCTCACGCTCCTTTGCTTGTACCACGGTGGCGGGGAAGCAGAGTTCCGCCCCTTCCAGTACCAGCACATCGAGATGACGGCGGTTGATTTCCAGATCAAATCGCAGACCATGAGCGGGAGTTAAAGGCTGATCTGCCTCTACCGGTATTGTCGTACCCGGGCGCAGTTCCGCCATACCGCCGCTGCCTTGTAGTGGCCAACTGATACAACCATTGAGGCCAAGTGAGAGCGTGATCAGGAGTGGAGCGGTCATGCGGCGCATGATGAATCTCCCGCTGTCGAAGTGCGCTGTTCCAGGGTGACTGGAATGGCACTGCTGATGCGTAGTAGCTCAATCAATTCCTGGGGTTGACCATGGACGCCGATCAGCTCCAGTTTACGTTCACGGGTTCTCAGCCGTTTAAACAGAAAGACAATGGCGCCAATACCGGATGAGTCGAGAAAGCCGACATCATTGAGATCGAGGAAGACCTGGTGAGCGTCATCCACCTCGGCAATGTTCTCCAGTATCGGACGTATCCTGGCGGCCCCTTCGGCATCGAACTCTCCGTGCAGTTCAATGATCAGACCACCGTTGTCGGTGGCAATGCGTTCGAGTTCCATGGCAATCTCCAAAATGGTGGGTATGCCTTCTACAGTGCAGAGAGTGTGCCAAGAAATTATTTTATTTAAAAGCTGATTAAAAACAGTGTGTTATATCTGAGTGATGGAAGTGTGATGATTTTTAGGTTGATGGATTTGCAAAATGCATATCCCTTTGCAAATCCGTGCTTAACGTCACTGCTGCCCGGCAGATCATCTCCATAACGGGCAACAGTGTCTAAAAGACCCTTCACATAGGGTCACGCTGTCATTAACTTGCGGCCCGACAAAAACTCGTTCTTTAACTCGGACGATGATAAGGGTTTGCAATGAGATAACCCTGGATCTCGTGACAGCCATGTTCGCGAAGAAATTCGCTCCTAGGGAGAGCAATTTTCTCTATCAATACTGCTTCAAGATTATTGTGCATAGCAGTAAAATTTATTGTCCCCGTCCCATAATCATCACACCAAGGGTGCGTAGTGCGATGTAGGCATCGGTTTTCAACCAGCTTAGTGGACTGCTCAGCGCCAGAGCGTAACTGTGGTCATAGCCGACTTTGGAGCGCACATCCTCAATGCAGGTGTCGTACCCCTGATTGACTTGTGCAAGGCCGGTGATGCCGGGAGTGACACCATAGGTGCGTTCGGCAAAGAAGGGGATCGCCTGTTCAAGTTTTTTGTAGAAGCCGGGGCGTTCGGGACGGGGGCCGATCATCGACATCTCACCGCGCAACACGTTGATCAGTTGGGGTAGTTCATCGAGGCGGGTTTTACGCAGGAACCGGCCCACCGGGGTGATGCGGCTGTCACGCTGTTTCGCCCAGACTGCACCGGATGTTTTTTCTGCATCCACCATCATGGTGCGGAACTTGATCATAAAGAAGAGCTCGGTGCGGTCGGGCAGGGCGCGACCAATGCGTAATTGACGGAAGAGCACCGGGCCAGGGGAGTTGAGTTTAATGGCCAGGGCAATAAATGGGAGCAGTGGCAGGATAACCAACAGCAGTCCCCCTGCCGTGAGCAGGTCAAAGATACGCTTGCTGCGTCCGGTGATGGGGTGAATGTCGCTTGCATAATTCATGATGTTTACTCCGGTGTCTCTGTGTCAGCTTTTGGCGCGTTGCCAGGGGGTGCGATGGTGTCCACTCAGATATCGCCAACTACCGATGAGCCCGGCCAGATGGCCGCTCACCAGATAATCTAGGGTCTGTAACCACTTGTTTGGTCTGCTGCTGTGGCTGAAGTGGTGCCAGGTGGCCAGGGCATAGAGCAGCCCCTGGGACATGGCCATGATCTGGAATAGGAGGTAATCTCGGGCCAACCACAGGGAGCCAAAGAGGGTAATCAGCAGTAGTAACGGCATGAGTACACGCAGTGCTTTGCCGGAGGCGAAGGCGAAGGCGACGCCCTTATAGCCGGGTTTAAGTAAGCGGTGGAGGCGAAGCAGCTGCTGCAGGTTACCGGCGGCGATACGGCGGCGGCGCTGCTGGTCGAGATCGCTATCGGCCTGTTCCAGCTCCACGGCGTTGATGGCGGGTTCGTATAGGGCGCGTCGTCCTCTGGCGACGATCTGCATCGGCAGGATAAAATCATCGTTGATGGTATCGTCCGGCAGGGGGCTGAAGAGGCTGCGGCGGAAGATGTAGAAGGCACCGTGGGCACCGAGAGGGGCGCCAAGGGCCGCTTCGCCCGCTTTGATACTGCTCTGATAACGCCAGTAGACCGCTTCGCCTTCAGAGCCGGGGTTGAGCAGCCGGTAGCTTCCACACACCACGCCCACCGACGGGGTGGTGAAGTGGTTGGCGGCAATGAGCAGGGCGTCTATAGAGATTAGGGCAGAGACATCACTGAGTGCGATCAGTGAACTGTCACAGCCACCAATCACTTCATTGATAACCGCCACCTTGCCCCGGTTCTGAGTGAAGCTGCGTACCTCAATATTGAGGTGTCGGCACTCAGGCTCTGTGGCGCACCGATGAGCGATCAGTGCTGTGTCGTCACTGCAGCCATCGCAGGCGATGATGACCTTGAGGCGGTCTGCGGGATAGTTGAGAGCCGCCAGATTGCGTACCTTGTCGGCCATGTGCTGCTGCTCATTGTAGGCGGGTATCACCAGGGTAATGGTCGGTAGGTGCCGATCACGCCGTTGATGGCTATAGTGCCTGGGGGTATAGCTTACCGTTGACACTGCCTTGTCTCTGGTGAGGTGGCGCAGAATCAACGGATAGCCAAGGTGGTGGTAGACCACCAGCAGGGCGCTTGTCAGTGTCAGCAGTATGATGAGGGTACTGGTCATGTTACACCTCCCGCCTGTGAAGTGGTTTATGCAGGTCGTTATAGGCTTTGGCCATAAGGCGCACATCCCCTTCGCTTTTGACGAAGTCTCGAGGGTTTCTGTGGGGTTGCTCAATCAACATCTCAGTGATTGCTTCAGCCATCTCATCCGGCTTACCGGGAGTGACCAGGCGACCGCTTTCAGGGCAGAGTGCCTCCCGGCAGCCGCCGGTGTCGGTAAGCAGGGCGGGGATGCCGCAAGCCTGGGCTTCCAGAGGCGATAGAGGCATACCTTCATGGAAGGAAGGGAGACAGAAGAGATCCAATGCCTGATAGAAGGTGGGCATCTCATCAGTACGTCCCAGAAAGTGGACGCGTTGCTCAATACCCAATCTCTTGGCTTGATCCTTTAACGCCTGCTCAGTGGTACCAATGCCAGCCAGCGCAACATGCGTCTCCTGCGGTAGTTGGCTAAGGGCTTCCAGCAGTACCGCCTGCCCTTTCACCACCTCCAGTCGCCCACTGCAGCCGACTAGTTGCACGTTATCCGGTAGCCCCAGTTGCTGACGGGCAAAATGCTGATCACCGGGACGAAAACGTTCACTATCTATGCCATTGCGGATGATGCGTACCTGTCGCTGCTGAAGATGGGTGCGAACTCCCCTGGCGACACTCATGGCATCCGCCACCAACAGGGGACGGGTTAAGCGCAGTGTCCAGCGCTGCAGTGTACGACGATGCATATCAGTGAGATGCCAGGCGTCGTGCTCGGTATGGATAAGACGTTTTATGCCAGCCAAACGAGCGGCCAGACCAGCGTAGATCAGTGGCCCGATATGGTGGGTATGTACACAGTCGGCCTTCAGTATTCTGAAAAGGCGGCGTAGTTCGACCAGCAGTTTAAAACTGAACCCCGGCTGCTTATTGAGGAAGATGATGCGCTTGGCATGCTCACGTAGCCGTGGCCAGTCGGCCAACGCGCTGTTGCGGTCACCCTCCAGGCTGATGATGATGGTACGCTCGTCTTGCGCGGCAAAACGCTGCAGGTCGAGTACCATGGTTTCGATACCACCGGGTCTCAAGTGCTGAATTACTTGTATGACGGTTTTCATCTTTACACTCCTTGGCAGCTAATGGCGCCAATAGGTGGGATACGGCTGAAGACAGGAACCCCGGTCAACGCCTCCAGTTGTTTGCGGCGGCGTATTGTGGTGTCGCACAGTTCCAACAGGGTGGCGATACCGCAACCAAGAAAAAGCCCCCCCAGCGCACCGCCGATGATGAACAGCAGTAGCGGCGGATTGGAAGATGCGCTGGGGGTAAAGGGGCGGTCGATCACCTTGACGCGCTTGGCCTGCTCAAAGGCGCCGAGAGAGCCGGTGACGCGGGCCATCTCATAACGGCGCAGCAGCTCTTCATAGAGCGCCCGTTTTACATTGAGATCCCGTTGCACCCGGGTCAGCTGCTGTTCGTGTTTGCCAAAATCTTCAGTCTGCTGCTGCAGGTCGGTGACCATCTCCTTAAGACGGCGGCTCTCTTCGTGCAGCCCCTCCACTTTGCTGCGTGTAAGCTGCAGATTGCCAAGTTGAGAGATCAGCAGGGTTTCCCCTTTTCCCTTCTCCTTGTCAACGGCAGCGCTGCTGGCGATATCCCAGAGCTGTTGCATCTCCAGTCCCGTTTCACCTCGGGTTAACAGTCGCCGGCGTTCATCTTCAAGACGGCCGAGGTTGCGCAGTGCAGCCTTCACCTCACTGTGCTGGTCGGTATAGCGTGCCCGCAGCATCGCCAGATCCCCACGTAGGGTGATAATCTTCTCCTCCAAGCGCCCCAGTACAGGATTGGTCTGGGAGATCTGGCGGTCGAGTCCACCGAGACTCTTCTCCATTCCCGCCAGTTCTGCTTCACGTTCAGCCAGGCGTTGGCGCAGTTGTGCCAAGCGGGCGATATTGCCTGCATGCAGTTCAGGCAGTGCCGACGCATGATCATTTTTGAAGTTGGCCAGTACCGTCTCCGCCTTATCCAGATCCTTACGACGCTGCTGTAGCTGTTGGGAGAGGAAGTAGGTGGAGTCCTTCATTGAGGAGCGTTCCGGTGCCAGCAGCTGTTCAACAAAATGCTTGCTTACCGATTCCAAGGTCTCTTTCATCCCCTCGGGTGTGCTGGAGAGGTAGTCGATACGGATCAGATCTTTACCCTCCATCTTTACCTTGAGGGCACCAGAAAGCTCATCAATCACTTGGTCACGCTCTATGGGCTCACTCTCCTTTTTGAGCAAGCCACGCTCCTCAGCTACCGCACTGAGGATATGGCGACTGTGTAGCAGAGTCTGAAGGGCCGACATGCGCTCTTTGAGCATGGATGAAACTGCCAGATCCTCCAGGAATGGGTTCATCTTGGCCGTCTCTTGAATCAGCATGCTGGTGTGGGCGCTGAAGCGTTTTGGGCTGGATAGACCGACGATCAGCCCCACCAGTGACAGAATCAGTATCGGTAGCACAATCAGATAGCGCTGCCGCCAGGCTCCGGCGAGGATAGCGTGAAGACGGTAGGTGAGGTCGGTCATTACAGCGCCGGCCAATGGGGGAGGCTGTTGTTGATTGCTATGGAAAGAGTGCACATGGTTCTGCTCCTGAAGAAATCTGTTTAAAGGGGTAGAGCAGGAACCGGGCCAGTTTTAAAAATATCTGTTAAATCAATACGTTAAAAATATTTTTTCTGCCGGTGTCAGCGGGTGTTTTGCAAAAGGGTTTGCGCTTTGCAAATGGCGAGGGCAGGGGGGGAGAACAGAACGCCTGCATCGGGCGGTATTTGCAACCACATGTACCACTGACTTCATAACCTCTCCAGCCAACCGGCCACCATATCGGCGCGGGCCTGCCAGGTGTGTTGTGCCACAGCCGCCTGACGACTGCTGCTGTCACCGTCAAAACGTGCGTTGCAAATGGCGCCAACCATCTCCTCTGCACTATTCACTATGTGGATGAGATCACTGTAGTGTTGAGCTGCAGGAAAGTCGGTGCTGACTACGGGGCGGCCGGTTGCCAGGTATTCACGCAGTTTTAGCGGGTTGCAGGCGCGGATTTGTGGGTTGTCACAAAATGGCAGCAGTCCCAGGTTCCAGTGCTGGCTGTAGCTGGGGAGTTGCTGGTGCGGGCGGGGGCCGAGCAGTGTCACATTGTGCAACCGCTGCAGGTCACCCATATCGACATCAGCCTTGCCGATAAAGACAAAGTGCCACTCGGGAAGCTGCTGTATCACTTCAACAAGCAGGGGGCGGTCAAGCCACTCCGAGAGGCTGCCATAGAAGCCGGCGATAGGCCTGCCATCATCGGGGAGATCGGTAGCGCGGGGTACGGGACGGCTGAATAGATCAAAATCTACGCCGTGGGGTAACACCCGGGTGGTGGCGGCGGGAAAACGGCTGGCCAAGACGTCACTGGCAGCCATGATCAGGTCGCTGCGTTGCACCAGCTCTTGTTCATGCTGACTCACCACCTGATGATCCACTCCGGCGAGTGCACTGAAGTCATCGCCACAGTAGTAGACCAGGGCCGACTCATTGAGACGCCCGGCCATATCCACGGCGGTGGGCAGAGAGGCCCAGAGAATGGGTCTGTTAAGCGAAGCCTTTTTTACCACCGGCATGATCTGCCGCTGCAGTAGCCTGGCTGCCAACTCGCGTTGCAACTTGCCACGGGGGGCGGGCAGGGTACGTGGCTGTACTATCTGCAGGTTCTCCGGGAGGTTGTTGCTGATGGCTGAGGGCATCTTGCCTCGGAGTTTGCTCCAGAGACGTTTCAGATCCCCACTATTGAGACGGGGGCGGCGCAGGCCGATGGAGTTGACCCAGATCACCTTGCGGCTCTCTGCCAGGTGGCTCACCAAGTGTTGGCTACTGCTGGGTAGCCCGCCCCAGTCTTCACCGAAGACAATCAGATCGCGGCTCATATTACTCTCCCCCATCCAGTGGGTGGATCACCTTGGCGGGTATGCCGCCGGCGAGTACAAAGGCAGGCAGGTCGCGAGTCACTACACTGCCTGCGGCGACGATTGTGCCTCTGCCGATGCGAACACCGGCCATGACCGAGACACCGGTGGCGAGCCAGACATCATTTTCCAGAATGATATCTCCCACCTGCTCATCTGCTTCGGGCAGCCCGGCGGCACGTTCTTCGGCATTCAGCGGGTGACCGGGATAACCGGCGAGGAAGGCGCGCCCGGCAATACGTACGTTATCGCCAATCCGTACCTGACGCCCGACAGCGATGGTGGTCATCCAGCTGATATCGACGTTGTGACCGACGATCAGGCGGGGTGACTCGCTGCCAACGGTACGGCCAGTGAACGTGGTTTGGCCGGAGATGCGGCAATCATCACCCAGGCTGATCTGTAGCGGACCGCTGATGTAGGGTAGACCGCCATAGAGATTGAGCCGCTTACCGTTGGCAGTTAAACGTCCCTTAAACAGCGGTGTCCACCAGAACACACGCATCAACTCGCTTACAGCCGTGCGCAGGGTGCGATAGCCGTTGTAGAGCAGATGGCAGATGGGGCGTGGCAGTGATATCTCAAATGCACGTAACGCTTTGACAATATGCAGTAGTTTCCGTGCTACAGGGTGCTCGCTCTGCTTTATCCAGCGACGTGTTTGATGGATGCTGAGAGTGCTCATGATTATCTATTCCACAGTGACGGATTTGGCAAGATTGCGTGGCTGGTCTACATCGGTACCTTTGAGCACGGCGATGTGATAGGCCAGTAGTTGCAGTGGCAGGCTGTAGAGGATGGGCTGCAGCATCTCGTGGGTGTCGGGCATAGCGATACCGCTGTAGATAAACGCTCCGGCCTGCTCTATGCCATTTTTATCGCTGATCAGAATGATCTTTCCTCCCCGTGAAGCCACCTCGCGTAAGTTGGAGAGGCTTTTGGCGAAGAGTTCACCGGGGGGGGCGATCATCACTATTGGTAATCCTTCATCCACCAGGGCGATAGGGCCGTGCTTGAGTTCACCGGCCGGGTAGGCCTCGGCGTGAATATAGCTGATCTCCTTGAGCTTTAGCGCACCCTCAAGGGCGAGGGGGTGGGCGCATCCGCGTCCCAGGTAGAGCATGTCTTCATAGCGGCGTAAGTGAACCGCCAGCTGTTTGATATGATCATTGTGGGCGAGAAAATCACGCATCACTGCAGGCAGGCGCTGTAGTGCTTCAACCAGTGCATCTGCCTGCTGCTTGTTGATAAGCCCGCGCTGTTGGGCAAAGGCTGTGGTCAGCAGGCTCAATACCGTAAGCTGCCCGGTAAATGCCTTGGTCGAAGCGACACCGATCTCAGGTCCGGCCAGGGTGGGAAGAGTGTCATCTGACTCCAGCGCCATACTGCTGTTGGTGACATTGACCAACGACAGGGTGGCCTGTCCAGCCCCCTTGGCATGTCGCAGTGCAGCCAGGGTATCCGCTGTCTCACCAGACTGAGAGATAAACAGTGCCGCCTCATCGCTGTTTATCGGAGCGCCGCGGTAGCGGTACTCGGAGGCGATATCCACATCCACAGGAAGCGCGGCAATAGACTCCATCCAGTACTTGGCAATCATTCCTGCATAAGAGGAGGTGCCACAGGCCACCAGTGACAGACGCGGCAGAGTTGCAGCGGAGAAGGAGAGAGGGGGTAGCTTGATCTGCCGACCAGTGGGTTCGAGGTAAGCAGCCAGGGTACGCTCGATTACTTCGGGCTGTTCGTAGATCTCCTTCAGCATATAGTGGCGGTATCCCTGCTTCCCCTCGGCCTGCATGTTCCCGTTGCTGTGGTGCATCTTGCGAACCACCGGCCGGCCATTGAAATCAGTGATGGTGAGTTGCCGACGATCGATATGGGCCAGGTCGCCATCTTGCAAAGAGCACACCTCATCCACCTGGTCACCGAGGGCGTTCATATCCGATGAGAGATAGAAGGCGTCTTCCCGATGGCCGATCACCAGCGGACTGCCCTGGCGTGCGGCGTAGAGACTGTCGGGATCATCACCAAACACTGCGGCGATGGCAAAGCTGCCGTCCAGTTGTAACAGCGCGTGGCGCATAGCACCGTCGTGAGTTTCGCCGTTGTCCAGATAACGAGTGATAAGCAGGGGTACCACCTCACTATCAGTATCGCTCTGGAAACGGTAACCATCCTCTTCCAACTCTTGACGCAGCATTGGATAGTTTTCGATGATGCCGTTGTGGGCCACCGCCACCTGCCGGGTCATATGAGGATGGGCATTACGCTTGTTGGGTTCGCCGTGAGTTGCCCAACGGGTGTGAGCAATACCGATGTTTCCTTCCAGTGGTTCACTTTCCAGGGAGTGGGTCAGGTTCTTCAACTTGCCACGAGCACGTCGTCGCTCAAGTCCTTGCGGGCCGACCACCGCAATCCCAGCCGAGTCATACCCGCGATAGGAGAGGGCATCCAACCCTTTGATCAGACTGTTGGTTACGGAACTGCCGTTGATTGCTGCGAATATTCCACACATGTTCTTGCTCCTGCTGATAAACGTTTAAAGTGATTTAGCAGGAAGCGGGCCAGTTTTTTATTATTAGTTATATCAATAACTTAATGATGATTTGATAGTGACAGTTACCCAGTGTTTTGCAAAAGGATTTGCGCTTTGCGAATGTTGGGATACCAGTGGCATAAATGAAAAGGTGTCTTAATAAGGCATTAATCTATTTCCAGGGATCCATTGGTTATTATATCGATAATACATAAGTTAATATTGACGTACGTTGAATATAACGTACAATAAAAATCCAATGAAAAAAGGGAGATTGACATGAAAGCGAATCCAGGCGGGCAAATTGATCTAAAAGAGGTTGTTGGTCGGGATGAGATAATCAATCAAATTTGGGATACGCTTGAGCAGCAATCGATACGGATGAATGCCGAACGGCGTATCGGTAAAACCACAATCATAAAAAAAATCTGCTTGGAGCCGCGAAGCGGCTGGGCGCCGATATTTCAGGATTTGGAGCAGTACCATACCGCTCTGGAGTTCGCGATGGCTATCTATCGTGAGGTAGAAAAGTTTCTCTCTAGCCAGAAAAAAACTACCCGTCATGCTAGAAAACTATTTGAAGCCATGGGAGGGATTGAGGTCGCCGGTGTATTTAAACTGCCCGCTTCCTCAAATACAGCACCATGGAAAGATATTTTATCCAGCGCTATTCAAGATCTTGTAGAGGTACGGGAAAAACGAAACGAACGACCGGTATTTCTCTGGGATGAAGTGCCGCTGATGCTCGATAATATTAAGAAGCGTGAGGGTGAGCCTGCGGCCATGGAGGTGCTCGATACTTTGCGTGGTCTGCGTCAAACACACGGTGGAAGTGGTTTGAGGATGATAATTACCGGCTCCATCGGCCTCCATCATGTCATCAATAGTCTCAGGCAGCAGGGCTACACAAACTCTTCAGTCAATGACATGCTCGCAATTAAAGTCTTGCCCTTGGATATGGACTCTGCATGTGAGTTAGCAAATAAGTTGCTTCAGGGTGAAGGAGTACCGGCCAGTAATAGGGGGGAGGTAACCACGGCAATTGCTCGGATCTCAGATGCATTCCCATTCTATATTCATCATATTGTTAAAGCATTGAAGCAGACTGGGATTGAAGGTAGTACGGAGAGTGTCGAACAAATTGTGGCCGATCAGTTGGTAGATGCCGGTGATCCATGGGAGTTGAATCATTATCGGGATCGTATAGAGGAGTACTACGGTAAAGCGTCAGAGAAGATCGTGCTCGCTATTCTCGATGGTATTGCAGTTCGCTCCAAAGCGATATCCCTTGATTTCCTGTTAGCTGAGTTGAAGGCTACCGGCATACTTGATGACCGAGAGCGACTTATTGATCTGCTCAGGCTGATCGAGCAGGATCACTACCTTTCTCGAAATAGTGATGGTCACTACCGCTTTCAATTTCCTCTTCTGCAGCGCTGGTGGAAGCTCGCTCGCGGACTTTAAATAACGGTGACTGCCATGATTGATCACGCCTTTCTCTCAATTTTTACTCCGAGTCGTACCCGGCCGGAGGATCTCGAAGCTATCTTTGTTCAGCGCCAGGATATGCTGGAGGATGCTGTTGCAAGGGTGCGTGAGAGTGCGACCACCCATCATAAGCATCACCTGCTATTTGTCGGTCCCAGGGGTACCGGAAAAACACATCTGGTGACGCTACTGGTGCATCGTATCAATCAAGACGATAGCCTGAATGGTCTTCTGCGTGTTGCCTGGCTCAATGAAGATGAGACCAGCACAACCCTGCTTGAACTACTACAGCGCATCTATATTGCGCTTGGCAAGCGCTATCCCGATGAGTATAGGGAAGCATCTCTTGAGCAGATGTTTGACTTGGAGGCGGAAGAGGCAGAGCGATGGCTTGCTGATTTGTTGCTCAGAAAGTTAAAGGATCACACACTGCTTGTGGTGGTGGAAAATCTTGACGCGCTGTTCGGTAGCCTGGGGAAGTTGGGCCAGCAAAAGCTGCGCGCCTTCATTCAGGAGCACCCGGTGCTGTCGATCGTTGCTACGGCACAACGGCTGGTTGATGACATCAGTAAGCGTAAAAGTGCCTTTTTTGGCTTTTTTCAAACTGAGCAGCTCAAAGTGCTCTCGGTTGAGCAGGCTGCGGAGCTGCTTGGTAATATCGCTACACTCAGCGGGCAGGGTGAGGTGGCTAGCTTCTTGCGGAGCACTACGGGGCGCTCACGCGTCCGCGCGTTACATCACCTCTCTGGCGGTAACCATCGGATCTACATTGTCCTTTCGCAGTTCATTACTCGCGCCAATATCAATGATCTAGTGGAGCCTTTCTCCAAGATGATTGATGAGATGACCCCCTATTATCAGGAACGAATTCGCTGGTTGCCTCCCCAGCAACGTAAAATAGTCGAGTATCTGTGTAGCCGTGACCGGCCAGCCCCCGTCAAGATGATCGCCAGACGGCTGTTCGCAACTCAACAAACCATCTCCAGTCAACTCAAGGATCTGAGAAAAAAAGGCTACGTTCAGGCCGCCCAGCGGGGTCGTGAATCCCTGTATGAGATCACTGAGCCGCTTATGCGTATCTGTGTCGAGGTGAAGGAGAATCAAGCCAATGGGCCACTGCGTATTTTGGTCGATTTTCTGCGTATCTGGTATGACGGAGAAGAGCTCAATAGTCGACAGGAGGCGTGTAAATCCGGCGGCATGGCACGCGCCTATCTGGAGTCAGCGATCAAGAGAAACACCTTACACGGAAATCTGAGAAAAAAGCTGCTTGTGGAGGGGTTTCGTGCGGAGCTTGGTGATGAGAAGAACCGGCAATGGAGCTCACGTATTGAATCCTATGTCACTCAATCAGAGGCGCTGGGACTTGCCTGTGGGGAGTGGGCGAAAGGGAATGATGCCAAGGCACTTGCTACTCTTAAAGAGATAACGGATGGGCGATGTGGTGATTTATCACCCGGAGTCAAGGCACAAGCATGGCTGCTTGCGTGCGCAATTCATCTAAAGAATAATTCAGATGAATCGGCAATTGAGAGTCTTGGCTTTTTGGTAGATTTAGAAGATGCCCCCGTCGATCTGGTTGCAAAAGCATTAAAGATCCGAGGCATGATACTCCAGTCTCATGGTGACACTGATAAGGCAAATGCTGATTTCAGCATGGTTATCAATATGACTGATGCACTTACAGAGGATGTAGTGGAAGCACTCTACTTCCGGGGGGGCATTTATTGGGTGGAGAATAGCGTTGAAAAATCTGCAGCTGATTTTAAAACACTGTTATGTCTTGATGGTGCATCAGTAAAATTACGTGTTGATGCTCATATTACGCTTGCCGAGATTCACATAAATGATGGAAGGTGGAGTGCTGCACTTGAAACACTCACCAATGGTTTGAAGGAAGGCAAAGATCAGGAGCAACCTTATCTGAGTGATTCGACAGAGGTTGTTGGTGCTTTCTTTGAAAGTTCATTGACACCAAGAATCATGCAGGAACGCATTCAGGAGCTGGCCCGGGTCTATAGGGATAACGGTGCTACCTCTCAGCTCGGAGAGGCGCTTATTAAACACTTAGGCGTGCTTTATTGCACTGAAGCTGATTTGCCAAGCCCTGAAAGCCTTGAGCGCTGGACATCGACCTGGGAAGAGGCTTTCAGTAATGTTGATGCATTTCAGTTGTCTCAGCGGATCTTCCGTACGGGCATTGACTTCCTGAAGTCGGGCGGGAAAGATCAAAATATACTTCTGGATCTGAATCAGGAAGAGAGAAAGATTTTGGAGCAGGCCTTGTGCATCAATGGTGACTCCTGATTTACACTTCTTTTGTCTTGCTGCTCACATATTGCGCCACCGCCACGGTTAGTGCGAGCAGAATAGAGATAAGGGGTCAG
>JBEVXT010000632.1:0-3322 GCA_040505955.1 Sedimenticola sp.
CTAGTGCATGACTACCTTTGCGAAAAATATTTTTTTAATCCATCCTAACTCATTGTTTTATATAGAGAGGCTGCGTGGCCGATAATTGCTGGATATAGGGCGATCAATTGTAAGTGGTCAATCTCCATACGACCAGCAGCTAGGTTCCTTTTCAGCTTTTTTATCCCCAGAACGAAAGGAATCGTGGCATCGAATCAATACCGAACATCTTTTGATGCAATCAAATGCCAATCAAGAGCAAATTCAGCAAATTCTTATGCAGGGCTTCCAGGCAAATATAGACTTATTGGGGAGGCAAAACGAGGCAATCAAATACATAGGTGATGGAATTCAATCTATGGCCGGAGAAATGCTTACGCAACGTAGGGTGTTGGAAGATAGTCAGCAAATCCTAAAAGAAATGCTTGATGCAATACAAAATCCAAATGCAATTGAAGCGTCTGAAAAAGCGAAACAAGGATCAAGTAATATTATAGATGCAAAGGATTTATCTAAAGATCGAGCTGATAGATTGCTTTCTGAGGCCGTGGAATTATTGAAAGAATCTATTGGCATAAACGATTATGACTACAAGGCGCATTTTGATCTTGCTTGGTTGTATTCGTTTTATCTAAATGATCTTGAAAAGGCGGAATACCATTTTGATACAGCTACATTGAGAAGCATCAATAAGGACAAGAAATTTGCCGCATATTCTCTGAGGCATCTTGCGGATACACGTAAACTTCTTGGGCGAATTGATGGTGCTTTAGATGCTATAACAGAAGCAGAAGACCTAGAAAATGGAGAAAACTTAGAGACAAAATATGAACACGCGCGGTATTTAGTTGCGCTAAATAAGGATGATGAAGCAGTTGAAAAGTTGAAAGATATTGTTGAGAAAAATCCAGTATATTATGTTCAAATAGAGAATGAACCTGAGTTTACTAATAAAAGCAAAATTAGCATGATGCTTAATGAGTTGTTGAGTGGGAAACGAGCCGGTTTCACGAAACATGTGGATAGTTTAGTTGAGAAATTAAAGAGAAAATATCGAACAACGGTTGAGAAAGATAAGCTTGACAGCCATATTAAAACGAAAAAGACTGCCAATATAAAAACAATTAACAACTTATCATTTGTTGAGCTTACCAGAAAAGTAAATGATGATTTTTTAATAGACGATTTAGGGTGGATAACAGAAGAGGATATGAAAGAACAGAGGAGAGGCCTCCGCAATACAATTATTGCTATTACAGTTACATCGTTAGTTATTGCGTTTTTTATTGGCGTGCTAGTTCTCGGTTATTTGGGCATAACCAATCATTATAGTAATGATTGGGGGGGTATACTTTCGCAGACATTCTATTCTTCGTTAATGATTGGTGTGGTTGTTGTACCGCTTGGTGCAATAATAGGACTTTCCGACGGTGAGTTTTTTGGTGGTGCTTTTGTAGGAGCTATATTCGCCATAATATTGGGCGTAACATACATAGTAGTGGTTGGAGATTTGTTGTATTTTGAAATCGTTAGTGATATTCCATATTTGAAGGAAATATAAAGTATATTGCCTAACAAAAGCAATTGAGTCGGACTGGTTTTTCAGTAGCCGCGCTGCGCTTGCTACTGAAAAACCAGCCGCTCATTGCTAACGTTAGGCTTTAAATAATGAGAAGAGCATTTACCATCGTTGTATGCGTATTATTATCAGGTTGTGCAGCAATGGAGTACTTGTGGCTGGTTCCTCGTAATAGCATGAATATCGAAATTCCAGACCATATAACAAAAGCTGAAGCAATCAATATTTTTGGTATTGTAGCAATAGATCAGCTGACAGCATGGGGGAATCGATCAGTGACATACCAAAACAATGAGGAGGGAGTGATAGAAATTGGGCATTGGCGAAAAACTAATATTTCAGGGTATGCTGCAAGAGCAGAGGTGAAAGACAGTGGGAGTACACTTTACTTTTCTATTAAAGGAGCAGGTCCATACTATTCTGATTTGCCCGTAGAGAAAAAATCAAATGATATATATTCTGAATTGAATAGAATATTTAACACAGCAAGCCATATAAAGAATTAATTAATAGCCTAACGAATAAGGATAAGTCGTGTGAGTGAAACGAACCACGGCTTATCCGTTTTGTTGGACGAGCCCGGCGGATTTGCAGGGTACCTAATATAAGGAATTATCTTTTTCCAGCTACTCCTGGTGTGATGCCCACCCGAAGCATTGGTGTGGATATCGGCGGTTCGACATCGGAACGATCATGAATTCGCTCTTTAAATGGCACGGTTTTCTGTAAAAAACCGTTTTTCCAAGCAAACGCGCCTCTCGGGGCTTATTGTCCCGAAATGTTGAAGGAAAGTGAGTTTGGGGCTACACCATAGGCATCCCCCGATCCGACAGATGCTGAGGATCAGGCGGCTTGCGGTTTCTGGGGAACGGTGTAACGCAAACAGTTACGCTGCCCCCGCAGTATTTGCAGCAGAGCGGAGGTCGCTCCTTCGGCTTGGGAGCGCAGACTCTTAACAGCAAATGAAGAAGTTGAATGGTTCGCTTATTGTTGCCATGAAGAAAACCGTAATCCCGGCTTCTTCGAAACCCTCGAGGTAACACATGCTGTAGCAACAGCCACAGAAAGTCCGCGCCTTCCAGGGTGCGGGTGCGGATCTCACCGCCACTTTCAGTGTAACGGAAAGAGGGAAGGAAAGAGGGTCAGGTCTCCCATTGCACATCAGTCTGAGATGATTTAGCATCTTCTTACGGAACAGAGGAGAATTGTAACGTGCAATGGGAGACCTGATCCTCTCCTTTTTTTATTTTAACAAAACATGAAGGACACTATGACATGATGATGGGTATTGAAAATGCAGCTAACAATTAGCACCAGCGGATAGCAAAAAGCGGCGCTCCTCGTGCCTCGTCGCTCTGCTTTTTGCTGTCGCTGAGCAAGGCGTTAGAACACATGTCGACTCAATACATCTTATGCAAAAACTTGACGTAGTAAATCGACTGTTTCCCTTGCTTATTACTGGGGAGAAGACCTCGACAATTAGGTTTAACGAGCAACGTATTCATATTGGTCCAATGACTTATTGGTGTGATGGTGATTCGAGTAAATCGGTTACAGTATGGGTTAATCGTTGCACGGATATGCCGTTGTCAAACGCAGCCGCTTATTTGAACCGGGTTAATGAATGGCCAGAAGATGTAATGCTCAAAGGCATGCGCGAGTTTTATCCTAACATCAGACCTCCTGATCTAGAGGGATACCCGTTTTGCAACTAAAAACGGATAAAGATAGAATAATCAGGCAGATATAATCACAACAAAGTCA
>JBEVXT010000633.1:0-4551 GCA_040505955.1 Sedimenticola sp.
GAATACTGGTGAAAAATGAAGCTGAGGCTCAGCCCAGCGATGATAAAAGCGGTACAATCGACGCTGTTGCAACTGAAATCTGACGCGATACTGAAAAAGCTTTTAAAGAATTTTATCAAACAATCAAGACGCTGTTTTCTCTACTCCTGTTTTTTCCTGTTTGGTGGCTTATTGTGGGATATTTTTCCAACTGCGCACCAAATCGCCAGGTTATCAGTGGTGTAGTCATCTTCACGGGCGGCGTGGTCGGTTTTTTTATTGCCTTTGTTTGCAATGGAGGTGCCGGTGGATCAAGCGAAATGAGTGCGGCTGCCTGGGGCTGTTATCTGCCCTATATGGTAATTCATAACATAGCTTTGGCTATTATCTTATTTACAGGCAAACCAAGGAGTGTGAGTTAACCAGTTACCTCTCCGTACATTTACTCCCAGCTATGTTATGGGTAATCCACTCCTTGCATAGCGGGGCGAACCATATATGCCCCAGCTCCTTGTTTTACATTTCCACCACCTGGATCTAGTTCCAAGCAACCCACCCAGGCCAGAGACAAACAGCCAGAAGGTGGCGGGCAAGGGGACAGCGGCTGTAACCCCAAAAGCAACTTCAGAAAATCCGGTTCCAACGTTGCTGTTTTCGACTGCATTGATCTGCAGGCGCAGGTATCTTGCAGTTGTATCACTCAACTCAAAAACTTGGCCGGTGTTTTCTCTGGTAATGCGATTTCCGTCGGAAATAGGAGAGTACGCTCCGACAAACGATGAACCGAAAAAGTCCGGTGTATTGGCGGTGTAAACATCAAATTGGGTTATCGCCCCTGAATCCGGATACGGATAGTTCCAGAATGCGAGTTTTTCAATCAGGTATGTTCCCCCTAAATCAAAATCAAAATTCAGGCTAGGATTTGGAACACGGCTGGAAACGCCGTACGTCAGTGTGTAACCTGGTGCATTGTGAACCGGGTTGCCAGCCATGTAGGTGTCAAAATCGGTGACACCGCTAACATACGGATCCAGGATGCCTGATTGGTCAATAGTTCGCTGAAAAGGTGCAGTTGCCAGATTTGGTGGCGCATTGATGATTGAGCTGGCAGAAATTATTGAGCTAGCGCTTACATCATAAACAACGGTAAGAAATGAAAGCAATATTATATGGCTAAGGGATAGGGATTTGCTTTTTATAAGCGAAGAGAATGAGGTCGCATCACACCCCTCCAGCCCCCGAATACGTATCATTGTTCTCCTCCTTTTAGTTTTCACTGTAATTCCTGGGGCTAATCACACACCAATACCCTGACCTTGTCAATACCTCACAAAAGACCGGGGACAGAGTAAAATTAAGATATCCTTTTCTGATGATTAAATTTTACTCTGTCCCCGATGTCTCACCGATGTCTAGAATAACGGAACGTTATCACCAAGAAAGATGTAAAATAGGGCAATTCCAAATTCCGTATATGAGATATTTCTATATGAATTTTATTAAGAGAGAGTGGCTTGCTGCGTTTCCCTACCTGTTAACTCTGGTTCTCATTGTTAATGTGCATTTTCTGGGATTTCACGACTTTAGCATTATCGGCATCAATGTCTCCCTCTATAGCCTCGCCCCAATAGTGCTCTACTATCTATTGATGATGCGCAATCAGGATCTTTTGATCCAGCACCACATGGTCGCTTCGGCGGGCAATCTGTTTGTCTACATCGTGCTCTCTTCGCTCTACGGTGGTGTGATGTATATGCTTGGATATCAGGTGGGTGCTCTGGATATAGAGCTATTATCTGCGGCCAACTTCAATACCTGGGTGGCGATAGGGCCGCTGATTGCGATCCTTGTTCATAGCGCAATGACCGCGATTCACGGTATTAAACAGGCACTGAAGCAGCAATATCCTGAAAGTGCTTACCAGGAGCCGGGCCAATCTGATTAAAGGAATTCTGGGGACAGTATACCTATTACCCGGAAAGCCGTTTTACCCTGAGGGCAACGAAGAGAGAGGCGTCGATGGGAAAATCTGACACCGAGCTTATCTACCCAAAAACCGAGTCACTGGATCTTGATTTCCCTGGCAGGTAGGATAATATACCCTTGACAAGGTAATCCAGTGGATTAGTATTGGTGTATGGAAACAATAGTCGAGTTACCAGAGTTCCAGCGTAGGGCAGCATCCTTGATTTCTGAGAAAGAAAAACAAGGAATTATCAACTACCTGGCTGCACATCCTCAGGCTGGTGCCATTATGCAAGGTACTGGGGGTATCAGGAAATTTCGCTGGGCGTCTGGAAATAAAGGAAAGAGCGGCGGTGTTAGGGTTATTTACTACTATCACAATGAAATGGTACCGCTGTTTCTGCTCTCGCTATTTGGCAAGAGTGAAAAGGCTAATCTGACTAAGTCAGAGCGAAATGAATTAGCCAGGCTCACTGAACACTTAGTGAAGAATTACGGTGCATCCAATGTCTGATATTTTTAAAAGTATTAAGCAGGGCCTTAATGAGGCAATTGATTTCTCTCAGGGTAAATGCCCTAAGGCTGTGGTTCATGAATATACATCTATTGACGTGAAAAATATTCGCTCAAAAATGGGTATGAGCCAAACAGAGTTTGCTTCCGCATTTGGTATTAGTGTGAGTACTTTGCGGCACTGGGAGCGAGGTGATCGTGTTCCCCATGGTCCTGCATTAGTATTACTCAATATTGTAGAGCGTCAACCACAAGCAGTACTCAAGGCATTAGCAGGGTGAGGCTGCGCTAACAAGGGGCCGATGATCAGAACCCCCATCATCTTGGGTGATCCAGTTGATGGGTGTCCCGGTCTTTCGAAGCAAAATGTTCGCTTATCTGGTGTTGTTGTACGACCGTGAGCCACATCCTCTATTGTGTGTAGAGGTGCCAAACACCAAAACACATAAACACCAGGACCCCCATCATTTTTGTTTTTCTTTTGATGGGTGTCCTGGTGTTTCCATGTAGAAGATCGCCAACAAAATACTGCCATATCTTGTTTCATTAAATGTAGCTGGTACGGTAAGTAGACCCGCAAAGAAGATTGGTAGGTTTCCTATATTCATTTTTGCGTATAACACCTTGTTCACAGGCTTGTGGTAGCTGGCGATTTTTTTTTTGCACCACAAAAAAAAGTGACGGCTATTACAAGTCCTGTGCAGCAACTTGTTATGTTTTTTACTCCGTGCTAATGTGTATTTAATTAAAATCAATACACAGAAGTATTTTTATGAGAACAAACATTGTAATAGATGACGAACTAATGGCAAGCGCATTTAAAGCTACTGGGCTTACAACTAAAAAAGATGTTGTAGAACAGGGACTTAAATTGCTTGTGATGCGAAATAAACAACAAGGAATACGAAACCTTAGAGGAAAAGTAAAATGGGAAGGTGACCTTGATGAAATGCGAGGCCGTAAATGATTTTGGTAGATACAAGCGTTTGGATTGATTACTTTAATAACATTAACTCTCCCCATAGCGAAGCATTGGATTTCGCTATAATAAATGGAATTGCCACCATAGGTGATCTAATATTTCTAGAGATTCTTCAGGGGTTTAAAAATGATAAGGATTATAGCAACACAAAAGCACAGCTTTCTACGCTAGATCAATATGAAATGTTCGGGTCACATATGGTTGAGCTTTGTGCGAGTAACTACAGATACCTAAGAAAGAAAGGAATTATCATACGCGGTACAGCAGATGTAATTATTGCAACTTTTTGCATTGAAAATAAATTGCCGCTTCTTTTTAAAGATAAAGACTTTACTCCATTTGTAAAACATTTAGGCTTACTTCCATCACCCTTGGAAAAATAGTCGAGTAGAGCCAGGCGTGCGCAACCACAAGTAAAGAGTTTCCGATCTGCACCCTTTCGGCCGTGCAGCGGGATCCTGGTTCCACCATAGTCCACGTTTCCTGTGCCCTCTCTAAAATTCCGTACATCGGGTTTTCCCCAGTACGGCTTCAAGAACAGGTAGTACAGATAAAGCCTGCGACTGACAACATCCCCCTTAAGTCCTACCCGACATGCAGGTTTTGCTACCAACTCAATTTTATCCTTAGCTCCAATCCCGACTGATGCTCTTATACTCGACAACTCTGTCTCTGCCGTCTCCAGCAATGCCCTATGTCCGCTTCAACCTGTTTATAGTCACCCCCGTCCCGTTGGCGGCACCGAGATAAGGCTACCCTGTCAGTCGCCTGCGGCCTGATACAAACGCTCTTTCAAACTCAGCTGATGGCAGGGACTTGGCATGAGGTTGCCCTGGATCTCGTCACAGCCATGCTCACGAAGAAATTTGAGTTGCCCTATTGTCTCCATACCCTCGGACAAACACCAGGATCCCCGTCATTTTTGATGGGTGTCCTGGTGTATGTTCTGGTGTATGTTTTTGATGGGTGTCCTGGTCTATGGGCGCAAAAGTCGGTTGCCAATTGTAACCGATTGATTTTATTAGCCACCTCCCATCCTGTTTCAACCTGACAAAGTATATGACAGGCAGTTTGGTAGCATTTTGATCTGATTTCAGCCTGTAACGCTCTGT
>JBEVXT010000634.1:0-5997 GCA_040505955.1 Sedimenticola sp.
TAAACTTGGTATGTTGAAGTTTTGACAGTTACGGTACCCCACCCATTGTTTATGAATAAGGGGAAACGTTTGCTGCCCACAATTTGTTTGTGGAAAAATGGAAGTTTATAGTTGGTTTGGAGTTAGATTTTGTACCTCATGTGACGGTGTGTGTTAAAATTCACAGTGTTGCAGCGCCAATAGTTTCACTTCTTACCATTTCGCCTATTTCTCGGCTTTACGTATATGATGGTTGTTGTTGTTCTGGTGTTGCGGGAGATACCCCGTTGAATAAATATCGTGTTCCAGTTGTCGAGTTTTTCTATGTCTACGCCTACATATTGACGTGGTGGCAGCGTTGGAAGCGAAACCCATCCTCCATCTTCAAATCTGTGGCCGTGTTACCGCACGCAAACTTGAAAATCCGTGATAATTCCCATAAATTGGTAGCACGAAATCCTATGACACAAATCTTGTTTGTACCGGAATAGTAGTACCGGAAGTATGTCGAATATACCGAAACAGTGGAAGTTGACGGAGGAAGAGTCTTTCTCTTCATTCACCTCCTGGCAACAAAACCTTGTGTACTTACTAACCCAAGACAAAAACTTTCGTCCTTTTTTATTAAAGGATGCAACCTGGAACAAGGAATCGCCTACGGCCCCAAATCGTGGATTTACTGACGATGATGAATTTAGTGCCGCTCAAAAAAGTTCAAATTTATACCAGATGTTGGGACTTGTCGCCCAGTGGGTACCCCATTATTTGTGCACAGACATTGTGAAGAACTCTACCTCCATGCCCAGCATATGGCAAATCATTCGGAAATATTACGGATTCCAGCAGAGTGAAACACAGTTTATGAAATTTGCAACTATCGTTTGGGAAGATGGGGAAAGACCTGAACGTTTATATCAGCGTATAATTGCCCATCTCCAGGACAACCTCCTAGTGCAAGACTCGAAGCTTATGCATGATGGTGAACATGTCACTAGCCCGGAAGTTATGAGCCCAACAGTGGAACGTTTAGCTGTGCTGAAGTGGATGGAGTTAATTCATCCCCACCTACCTGCACTTGTGCAGAGAACGTTTGCATTTGATCTTCAGCGAATGACGCTTAAAGACTTGCAACCGCAGATAGTAGATGCGCTTGACGGTTTCCTAGAAGAACTTAATCATGAAGATGTCAAATCATCGCGCGTCAGTTTCGGTTCACGAGGCAGAGGCTCAGCGAAATCGAGGACATCAAACTACCGACCACGGTCACGACCTCCATCACGAGTACGGAAGCAGTGTAGAATCTGTAAATCTGAAGGTCGGCGATATTTTGGACACTCCATTTCAGAATGTGAATACCTAACTCATTATGAACGCATGGATTTACACGGTATTAAATCGTATAACGTTGTAGCCGATGATTATGAGGACCCCGAAGACGTTACCATGGAAACAGGCATGGAGGACCCCCATGCTGACAGCTGACTAAGCCGGGAATCACATGCTGGCATACCATCGACTAGCATGGCAAATCGTGTACAGACTGTGAACTCACCTACTTTCAGCACATTCTACAATCAACACCCTGTGCATTTGACATGTGACTCTGGTGCCACTTCCTCACTAATAAGAAGATCCATAGCTATAAAAATTCAGGCACCAATTTCTAAAACAAAACACACTGCTAGTCAGGCGGATGGAAAAACTCAGTTAAATGCTTGTGGTGAAGTTAATATTACATTGTGTCGTGGTGATTTAAAATTTAATTTGCAAGCAGTAGTGGTGGAAGATTTAGATTGCGATATTTTAGCGGGTATGCCATTCATGAAACATAACAATATTGTCTTAGATATTCCAAAAGATCGCTTGGTTGTGAATGGCAAGCACAGTTTTCCATATCAAAATTCCACAGCTTATGAGCTACCAACACAAATCCGGCGCACTCGATTTTTGTTAAGAGCAGATAACTCTTCTGTCATTTTGCCTGGTGATTTCGTGGAAATATCAACTCCCAATGGACTTCCAAATGATACTGAGCTCGCCGTCGAGCCTCGTTTTGATTCGCCATTACCTTTTTGGCCTAAACCTGTTGTAACTCAAGCTGTAGATGGTTTTATCCGCCTTGATAACTCAACATCTGAGCCAATCACTCTCCACAAGAACCAGCATCTTGCCCACCTTATCCCCATGTCACACACAGCCCCACCTCCTCGCCCACATCAGTGTGTAGATACTGACAATTATCATGATTATACTTCTGTTCGGTCCGTTTCTACTGACCAAGATTTCTGTGCCCCTATTGTGATTGATCCAGACAGTCAACTGTCATTGCCCGAAAAACAACTCTTTCACGATGTAAATCGTGCATACAGTGGCGTATTTGATCCAATTATTGGCAAATATAATGACTTTTCGGGCAAGATTAGAGCATACATCAACATGGGACCAGTTGACCCCCCTCCACAAAAAGGTCGCTTGCCAATGTACAACCACAAGAATCTTGATCTACTTCAGGAAAAGATGGACCAACTTGAATCACTGGGCGTCCTGGCGAAACCCGAAGACGTGGATGTCACTGTCGAATATGTCTCGCCGAGTTTTCTGGTAAAAAAGCCTGACGGTGGCCATCGTCTTGTTACAGCTTTCAATACTATTGGCAGCTATGCTAAGCCCACTCCATCACGCGTTACAACTTCCGAAAATGTATTTCAGTTCCTTGCCAAGAGTAAGTTTATCATCAAAACAGATATGACAAAGCAGTTTTTTCAGCTCCCAATGAAGAAGAATTGTATGAAGTACCTTGGTGTTATGACCCCATTTAAGGGAACACGAGTGTACACAAGGGCTGCTATGGGTATGCCAGGTTCTACCGAGCAATTAGATGAACTCATGTATAGAGTGCTTGGTGATCTATTTCATAATGGTGCCGCAATCAAAATTGCTGATGATCTGTATGTAGGTGGATGTGATTTGATATCTCTCCTTCATAACTGGGAGTCTGTATTACAGAAGTTTCAGTCAAACAATCTGCGCCTCTCAGCGAGTAAGACAGTCATCTGCCCCATCAATACCACCATTTTGGGCTGGATCTGGTCTGCAGGCAGCATTCAGGCTTCCCCACACAAGGTAAATCCCCTTGTTACTTGCCCGCAGCCAACATCTGTCAAGGCATTACGGTCTTGGATTGGAGCTTTCAAACATTTGAAAGCATGCATTCCTCAGTATTCATCTCTCTTGGCTGACTTAGAGAGCTATGCTGGAGGCAAAGACTCTTCTGAGAAGATTGAGTGGACAGATTCGCTCTCATTAGCCTTTCAAAAAGCACAGCAAGCACTAAGCAACCCTCGAAACATTGTCATACCACGGCCATCTGACCAACTTGTGATCACAAATGATGGTGCTGTGCGTAATGGCGGGATTGGGTCTGTGTTGTACGTTCTGCGTGATGGGAAAATGTTGCTAGGTGGCTATGTCTCGGCCAAACTCAAAACTCACCAAAACAAGTGGTTACCCTGTGAAGTTGAAGCTTTAGCTATCAGCTCAGCTCTTAATCACTGGGCATCGTACATACTGGAGTCATCTGAGGAGACTCAAGTACTTACCGATTCAAAGCCATGCATACAGAGGCATTTGCCAAATTATCTAGGGGAGAGTTTTCATCAAGTGCCCGCATCTCAACATGTCTGTCCACCCTCAGCAGGTATCGCATAAGTTTACAGCATATATCAGGGTCCGCCAATTTGCCTGCAGACTATTTGAGTCGCAATCCTATGGAATGTCAGACGCAGGATTGTCAGGTTTGCAAGTTCATATTAGAAAGTGAAAATTCTACTGTTTCAGCCATCACCGTGTCTGACGTACTGGAAGGCTAATATACAATGTCGTTTTTGACCTCCAGCTCGTGGAATGTTACTCAACAGGATTGTCCAGATCTTCGCCGCGTCTTTTCCCATTTATCACAGGGCACCCGACCTACCAAGAAAACGACAGGCATTCGTGACGTGAAGCGTTACCTACAGGTAGTTACTATTGGCAACAATGGACTCCTTGTTGTCAAAAAATCTACTCCATTCCAAGCCACACAAAATCTTATAGTGCTGCCGCGACATGTTGTATTTGGGTTGGTTACTGCATTACATTTACGTTTTCAGCATCCTACTGCTTTCCAACTTAGGAAACTATTCCACAGATATTTCTTTGCTCTGGATGCAGATCATGTGATCGATTCTGTCACAAAAACCTGTTCCCAATGTGTAGCTCTTGCTCAGCTCCCCTCGGAATCTCCGCAATTCTCCACATCTCCCCCTGATCCTGTCGTTGGTAGTGTATTTGCTTGTGATGTTCTTGCTCGAGCTCGACAAAAGATCATGGTTGTACGCGAAGTGCTCACTTCATTCACTGTGGCTCGCCTTATCCCCAACGAGCAAACGTCTGCCATCCGAGATGCTCTCATTGAGTGCACAGCTGATCTAAGAAGTCAGAATGGTGCAACATTTCGCACAGACGGTGGTCCAGCTTTTCAGTCTCTATCAAATGATCGCATTCTTCAGTCACATGGTATTTGTATTGAAATTGGCCGTCTTCACAATAAGAATAAGAACCCAATCGCAGAGAAATGCATACAAGAGCTAGAATGTGAGCTGAAGAGATTGTACCCAGATGGAGGACCGGTAACTGCCGTTCATCTTTCACTAGCGGTGGCTCAGCTCAATGGTAGGATCAGAAATCGTGGACTAAGCTCCAAAGAATTACTATTCCAGCGAGACAATTTAACAAATGAGCACCTCAATATAATTGACTGTGAACTTGCCGAGCAACAATACACAACACGATCTCGCAATCATGATCCTAGCTCCAAAAGTAAGGTCCCAAATGGTAAATTGCCCATCAGTGTTATTGTCAAACCGGGTGATCTGGTTTACCTAAAACAACGAAAGGGAAAGCACCAAGCACGCGATCAATATATGGTCACAAAATCTGATGACAAGTATGTCTTTATAAAGAAATTTACTGGATCCCATTTCCGCTCTCGTGAATATCCTGTTCTGAGATCTGAAATATACAAATACCCAACTCAAGTCCCCACCTCTCCCTCATCTTGGTATGATCACCAAAACACAGACCCCTATGCCTCAGACACGTCAGATAGTGATGCCGCAGATATTCCCGACACTGATCATACAATGCCTGATGAGTTACCCATGCACTCACCACCTCAGCCAACATTCGTTCGCCCTGAACGCACTCATTCCCTGCCCAAATGGCTCAATCCTGATGTTTGGGATCTATCAAGCTAGTCAGTTTCTAGTCTTATGGCCGCCATTTTTTTTATTCCATGTATTCTTTATTTCTGCTACAAGCTACATTTGTATCTTGTTTAAGAATTCTATATCTTAAATTGTTTTCTATTCATTGAACCGAAAACTAATTTGATATTTGATATGATGGCCATTTTATCGTATATATGTGTCAATGTTTGTGGAAAAGCATTACATATGTTGTAATAACTTGTATGAAATACTTTAATTACTTGATGCTAAGGTCATGTGAATGTTTTTTCTTTTTCTTTTGCCATTCGTTGGTCAGTACATGTACCTGCACTATATGCATTGATTTATTAACATATATAAAGAGAGCAAAATGAATAGCGTCAACTACTGAGTTTTATTTTTTTTAGAATTAGCAGTATCATCTGGAAGTTCTATTTTTTTTCATATAGATGTTCACTGGCATTTGACTTTTGACTTATCCCACAAAATTTAATAACGATTCGTGCAAACTTCATTCTCAGTCATTATCTTATTATGCGGTTTCTCATGTCTTTGACTCATGATTTGTGATTCGACTAATGCGACAATATCTAATGATTCATGGTAAAATTTCATCCTATACTGGAGCTATGCTAGGAAAGAGGAAGAGGAAAATGGACTGCGCCAATAGTTTCACTTCTTACCATTTCGCCTATTTCTCGGCTTTACGTATATGATGGTTGTTGTTGTTCTGGTGTTGCGGGAGATACCC
>JBEVXT010000635.1:0-6138 GCA_040505955.1 Sedimenticola sp.
TGCATATCAGGTCAAGTTATTCAAATCATGATAAGATTCCAGTCAACTCCAGAAATGCACTCCACGACTCCGCTCCACAACTCCGCTCCATCACTCCACTCCACCACTCCATGTTTTACCCTATGCCCATTCATCCGGCTGCGCATGCGCAAGGAGGAAGAAGTGTTTTCCAAAAGCTAAGAAGAAAATTTAATAGTTTCAGAGATTTCAGAAGATTTAAGGGCGTTTTCATCTCGCTATCTGTGTTTAATAACTAGATACTCTGTCCGGGCTGCATTCTACAAAACTCTACATGTTGTGAAATTTGAGGATTGTCAAAAAATCACGAAAATTGTTCAACCCTTTTCAAGCTGAAGTCAAAATGGCGGCGGCGTAACATTTTAAAGGCGACATTTTGGGACCGTGGAAATAACAGCATAGTTAAACCATCCACAACCAATCTGACCATATCTATAACATATGATAATTGTTTAGCACACCAGTTAATTCAGAACTGTTAAATCGGCATTATTTACCATATTTTCATCCAAATATTAACCGGAAGTGGAAACAAAATGGCGAAATGTTACAATTAAAAGTCAATTTACAAAAACGTGTGAGCATGTGAATAAATAAATCCATATGAAGGGGATTTGACATAACTGGAGGACGATTATAAACATATTCATAACAATAAAAACAATAAAACAAATAATTAATTCACAACTGATCAACAAACAATAAAAAGCACATACGAACTTTCCAATGAGTGAAAGAAAACTGAATAAACATCTATCCATCAGTGACAACGGGACAAATGTGGAGCTCACTTGGACACCAATCCTTCTAACAGACAGTAAGGGCAAATACATCCGTCCACATACGCAACCAAATACAACAGGTTCACATATTATCTGGCATCATCAAGGTGGCAGGACAAGCGAAGACTGTGGTCACTGGGTTGAACACAACAAAGACCAGCTGCTCAAAAGACACGGGAAAGTTCACATTTACATCTGGGTCGGGACATGTGACCTCACACACAAACCGGGGAAATTTATATTTCTAAAACCAGATCAGAAAAATCTAGTGAAAGCAATCAAGCACAACCTTAACAAACTTAAAGAAAGGTCAGAAACAGGCAAAGTTACAGTATCCTTCTTACAAATACCGTACTACACAATTGAAAACCACAATGCCATAAAAGGGCACAAAACACCTGAACAATTCAGAGAAGACGATGTAACTCTGAAAAAATCAATAGATGAATTAAACACATATATTGACACAAGTAACTGCGAACAAAATTCATCATCTCCAAAGTTCAACCAGGATATGCAGAAAAGCAGAACAAGAAGAGGACGTACAACATACAGCACAAACTTTAAGTTGTTAACAGATGGAGTTCACCCGGGTGAAAGTCTAGCGAAAGTTTGGTTGAAACACATCGAATCAAAAATTGCCAGGGAGTGTAACTAAAGTAACTTGAAAAACAAACTGCGGCGGAAGGGATTGCCCTGCCACGCAAACTACAGTATAACATATTCGTACACTAGAACTGGCAATAACATAGTGGTGAATTAGTGTGACCAACAGTGTGTGGCCACTTAAATGTGTTATAGGGTAAAAGCTCTCATTTGAAAATCAAGTTCATTTAACACAGTGTTGTAGTGTATATATCAGTGTGTAGAAACTATATTGAAAATCAATTACATGTATGGCGGTAGGAATTGTCCTGCCACATACAACATAATATATAAAAAATCAAAACGAGAAAAATCAACGTTTCGATAGTGTATATCAGTGTGTAGAAACTATATTGAAAATCAATTACATGTATGGCGGTAGGAATTGTCCTGCCACATACAACATAATATATAAAAAATCAAAACGAGAAAAATCAACGTTTCGATAGAGCAAAGTACTATCGACAGTGTAAAATAGACATCACAATGGACAAACTGCAGGAGAAAACCTACATGAGACACAGCAGCCTTATGGCTAGCAGTACACCAGTTACAAAAAGGCTTCGGAATTTAGAAGCAAGTGCCAACCTGTGCCCAAAATGTGAGAAAGAAATTCAAATACTGGATCCAAGTTTCGACTGTGCAATGTGTGGGGCAAGATACTGTTTGAAATGCACAAAAATACCCCTACTAATGTATGATCAGTTAGACCAAAGTGACGTGCAAGGGTTTACATGGTTCTGCCGAGGATGTAAAGTCGCACTGCCTACACTTAAAAGTATGGACAAAACTCTTAAAGAAATAGACAAAAAAAATGAACATAGGTTAGATAGACTAGAAGACAAACTTGATAAATTAGATATTGTAATAACCGAAAAGGTAACAGAACAAGTAAAGGTGCTCAAAACCGAAGTGGTGGAAGAAATCTCAGAAGATTTTGACAAAATGATCGACAAAAAAATTAAGGAGTATGAGGATCAACAATACAGGGCAACCAACGTAATTGTTTACAATCTACCTGAATTTAAAAGCATGAACCCCGAAACCAGAAGAGCAGCAGATATTGAAAATTTTCTGAAATTAGCAAATGAAATTAATGTACCAGAAGTAACGATAAAGACAGCAATTCGGCTGGGACAAAGAGCAGAAGGGAGAGATAGGCCATTAAAAATTGTGATCGATAACAAGCAGCACAGGAAGATGTTACTAGTCAATTCAAAAAATATTGCAACCAAGGCAACAGAGTTCAAAAAGGCAGTTATAGCAAGAGACTTAACACCCAAACAAAGAGAAGAATCAAGAAAACTTCGGGCAGAACTACAGTTGAGACGAAATGCTGGTGAGATAGTCACAATAAGACAGGGTAAAGTAGTGCAACTTCAAAATCTACCGGGCAGCATGAAACAACAAACGCATAACAAAGAAGGTACAGAACAAAAAAGAGAGCAAAGGCTTCCTAGTATACAAGCCCAAAGTAAAACTGATTTGACCAGTAGGCCCAGTGCAGCAGCACAACACATCGACAAGACGTCAGCATCTGAAGAAATGAACTCCCCAAATATGGACATTTCCAGTATATTACTCAACGACGACACAGTCATCGGGGGAATACCCATTGCTGGTTCTGTGACGATTATTCCTGTGGCTACAGGTGGGAACGTCTCCCACTCGTAGGACAAGTGTTTTATAAGCAACCACAATGGTGGCGATTTTAACAGTGTAAATAGTGTAAATAGTACTATATCAAACAACACGTCACCAACTTTAAATAATGATCATGACAGTACTGCCAGTGACGTGAACAGTTTCAAAAACCTAAATATAATGTACACAAATGCAGACAATTTAATAAATAAAATGGAAGAGCTTGCCACATTAGTGAAATTGGAAAGACCTGACATAATTGGTATAACAGAAACACTTCCAAAGCACCAAATAAACAAAACAATTATTGAGCAACTGTTTATACCAGGATATGAATTATATACAAGTAACCCAGAAAACTACAACGGTAGGGGTGTTGTCATTTACGTGAACAAGGCAATTATCAGTAGTGAAATTGTAATAATGGACAATATAATTGAATCAATATGGTGTCAAATAAAACTAAAGGGGAACGATAAACTTATAGTAGGATGTATCTACAGAAGCCCGAATAGTCCAACCGAAGCATATGAAAACATCGGGAGAATGTTCAAGAAGATGAAAGATTTAAGATCATCCCACCTGCTGATAATAGGAGACTTTAACTACAAGGAAATAAATTGGAGTGAAAAAACAACGAGTGTTGGCGAAAATCATCCAGCTACACTATTTTTGGAAATTACAAGAGACCACTACCTATTCCAACATGTCGATAAAGCCACTAGGATGCGAGGAAATGATACACCTCATCTACTGGATCTTGTAATGACGAATGAAGAAAATATGATAGATCAAATAAGTTATCAGCCCGGGTTAGGAAAAAGTGACCACCTAGTTCTGCAGTTTTGTTTAGAATGCTATACAACAGAGAGTCATTCTACACACTCAAAATACAACTATTTCAACGCTGACTACGAGGCTGTGAATGAGAAGATCCGATCCATAGACTGGGATATGCAACTTGAGGGTAAAAGTACAGAGGTGATGTGGGATTGTTTTGCCGAGAACTTAAATTCAATAGTGGAAGAGAACATACCGGTGTGCAAAACAAAACCTGATAACCGACCTACTACACCCTGGATGAACAGACCAGCCATAGAATCACTCAGACACAAAAGGACAGCTTGGCAAAGGTATACACACTGCAAAACAGATGAAAACTTTGAAAAATACATCGCAGCGCGAAACAAAGCAACAGCCATAACTAGAGAAGCGAAATATACATATGAACGAAATATAGCAGATAACGTCAAAGAAAACAGTAAAGGCTTTTGGAAATACGTCAGAACCAAAGCAAAAACGAAGGTAACAATCGACGAACTGGAGGATGAAACTGGTAGCCTAACTTCAGATAGTGCAGAGAAAGCCAAAATACTGAATAGTTTCTTCATCAGTGTATTTACCAACGAAAATGTAGAAAATCTGCCAAACTTTAACGACCAATATCACGGGAACCCACTAAATAGCATCGAAATTAATGAAGAGACAGTGAAAAAACTAGCAAACAAACTAAAACCAGAAAAGTCTCAGGGACCAGATGGCATCAACCCAAAATTCATCAAAGAAACAATTGACAACATATCAAAGCCATTAACAAAAATATTTCAGAAATCAATAGAGGAAAATAGTGTACCAAATGATTGGCGCAAGGCAAATATTTCGGCAATACACAAAAAAGGAAGCAAGAAGAAAGCTGAAAACTATAGGCCGATAAGCTTAACTTCAATAATCTGTAAAATGATGGAGAGAGCTATTCGCGACGAAATTGTCCAACACATGGAGGAAAACAACTTATTCTCTGTACACCAGCATGGGTTCAGAAAAGGTCACTCCTGTGTAACACAACTAATTGAAGTTCTCGACCAGTGGACAGAAGCCATAGACCAATCAGATAGTATAGATGTAATATTCTTGGACTTTAAAAAAGCTTTCGACACAGTCCCCCATAAAAGGCTGCTTCTAAAACTAAAAGGATATAAAATCGAGGGCCAAATAATTAAATGGATCGAAAAGTTCCTAGAAAATAGAAAGCAACGGGTTGTGATAAACGGAGAACCATCAGAATGGACCAATGTGTTAAGTGGTATTCCGCAAGGAAGTGTGCTGGGACCAGTACTTTTCTTAATCTACATAAACGATTTACCAAATGTTGTAGAAAACGTTGTAAAGTTATTTGCGGATGACACAAAGGTATTTACAAGGGCAAATAGTGAGGAAAACAAAACAAGTCTGCAAAATGACCTAGACAGATTAAGTAAATGGTCAATGGACTGGCAGCTCCTGTTCAATGCATCAAAATGCAAGGTAATGCACATTGGAAACCAGGAAAGCAACAACCTTTACTACATGACGGAAGGAGACGAAAGAATAGAAATATGTAAAGTTCAAGAAGAGAAAGATCTAGGGATAATAATAGACAATAAACTGAAATTTACTAAACATATAAACGAAAGTGTGAAGAAATCAAATAGGGTACTAGGATTAATCCAAAGGACATTTAGTTACATAGATAAGCCAATGTTCTTACAATTATATAAGACACTAGTAAGGCCACATCTGGAGTATGGCTCACAAGCATGGTCAGTTATCTATAAGAAGGAGTGCATCACACTGGAAAATGTCCAACGACGAGCTACAAAAATACTGAGAAATATAAGTGAAAAATCATATTCGGAAAGATTAAAGGATCTAGGAATACCATCACTAGAATACAGAAGAGTTAGGGCAGATATGGTAGAAACATACAAAATAATCAACAACATCGACCAAGTGAATAAAGAGAAAATCACACCGATACTTCAATCAAGAACCAGAGGACATAACTACAAAATTTATAAGAGACAAGTTCGTTTAAACGTTAGGAAGTGCTCCTTTAGTCAAAGAATAGTAAATGACTGGAATAGTTTGCCAAACGAAGTAGTGTCTGCAGATAGTCTGAACCAGTTCAAGAGTAGACTTAACAAAGCGTGGAAAACCAAAGACATTAAGTTTGCTCCAAGTTGTTACAGTTAGTGCGCAGCCCGGACAGAGATCTAATATAAACACAGAA
>JBEVXT010000636.1:0-10112 GCA_040505955.1 Sedimenticola sp.
GGGTTTTGGGTAATGAGTTTGGGTAATGGGTATGGGGTATTCGGTTTTCGGCTTTGGGGTTTGGGCAAAGGTTAGGGTTAGGGGTTAGGGTTAGGGTAGTAGGGTAGTAGGGTAGTAGGGTACAGGATGAATGACGAAGTTGAACAGAACGTTTGAACAAGGTTGCTATAAATAGATATCATGTGACCAGGTCACGTGGTGACGTGACGTGGTGACATGGGGATGAGACATCTCGGATGAGACATCTGCCATGTGATTGGCTGTTTGTTTTGAACGAGATGGAAGCTGTGTGCATTGCTTAGTAAATGATTTTATGAAAGTGATATATTTTGATATAAATAATGTTAGATTATTTCATGAATAGAGTGTATTATTGAAAGCGGATTTACTATTACTGGAAATAAAAGGTACATATTTATGCTATTTGAAAAAAAGTGAATATCGTATATAATCACATTGCAAGGATTGGCCTAACCCTAACGAATGGATTTAGAGAGCTCGGAAAGCTATATACCGAGACAAAAATGAAAAATACATTTGAATCGTCTGAAAGAGCAGGGTGATTCGTTCTGCTTGTGATTCCCCTGATTCTTACTCTGGCACAATCAGCCGGGGTTCCCTTAAAAGAAATATAGGACCAATCGGTGTGGGTTGTGGTCTATATCTCGTTAGATTCGTCACAGCGGGTTAACCAACGCAGGGTTTATAAACCAACCCAGGGTTTATCCAATAAGTCGTAGGGTAGTGGCACTTTGACGACATGAGCATTTGTACTTGAGCCTTCACGCACCTGAATGTCACGTGACTTGTCAATTCTGTTTTGCTGGCTGGCGCATGCGCACTATAATTGTCCAGTGACAAGAATGTTGTCAGCGGAATTCTATCTTGACCCTCGAGGGCCAGGATAGGAAATACATGATTATATTTATTACCCTACATGTTTTAAGGATCGAGCATACATACGTCAATGGAATAGTTTTAACATGTACGTGATAATAATATAAGCTGTTTTTAGAATCTAAGCTGGTGACCAAACCATTTAATCTCCCTTTAAAGTTAGGACGAGTTGGTTAGTATTGTTAAAAGAAGATTAGCGTCTGTATTCTCGTTATTTCAGAAATGGCGGCATCAAACGTTGAAGAAGGCACAGAAGAGCAAGATTACGATGAAACGGTAGACGAAAATGCCTTCTTGTCTGAGGTTTTTAGAAAACGAGCCAGTCTCAGACAGTTTGTGTCCAGGTCGGAGAAGATTTATGCTCGAAGTATAAAATTGGACTCATCCGCATCCAGTGTTTGGTTGAATTATGAGACTGATATTGATGGTTGTGTGGTTGAGTTGAGTGACCTGAAAGGAATTGAGCTACCAATTCGTCACCTAACAATATGCGCTGGGGGTAAATTTAGCTTGAAAGAGTTAAAACGTGTGCTGAAGAAACATGTGAGCTTAGTCCAATACTCAAAAGAGGCACTGTTCAATTTTGACAATTCAGTAGGCATACAATTGTTTTACGAAAACGGATGGGAATGTTGGCTCGGATTAATACCCGATGCAACGGTACGCAGCATAAGACTCTCAAGAGACGTTATACGTAGTGAGGCGTATGTGGCATTCGAACAAGTACGGGTTTTATTACGCACAAAACTATCAGAATATGCTAAGAATGACGTGGCGATTCGAACAATCATGAAGAATGACCTGAACGATCTGCGGAAAATATTCATTATGCCTGATGATCGATATTTCATGATGGCAGCTCTTCAAAGTTGCGTGTCTTGTATACATGTGAAATATTTCAGACCTATTGTGTTTTGTTTCCGTTTTGGGGAAAAGATGAGAGACGGACTCTCGCTAAAGATGTTCAAGCCAGAATATACTAAGAAGGTGACAGTGCATGCGGCAATCGACATCTCATCCAGTGTCCAAAGCATTCATTTACTATGGTCTATGGCTGGAATACAACAAGTCGTGGGTTTGAAAGGAACACTAAGCACCTGCTTATCGTTGACAGATTGTGGTAATTTCCAAAGTAACCTGAATGGCAAAGCACTTGACGTACAACCAGAGCTTCTTCAAGTATGTGTACATCCAGAAAAAGTACTCTTTGTGCAATTGTATGCCGACGTGCCACATCTGAGACCAAAAACTCGATTTCATCCTGTGTCTGGAATCATAGCAGGAGGTCTGTGTTTTCCCTGGAAAACATCAGGGGCATTTGGTCGCGATGCTGAAAAGTACATCTCATCGATGGACCACAACTTCTTGTTGTTGAGGAAAAGTTCTTGCCGACTGGAGGTGGTGGCCGAAGTGACGGAAGTTTCAGATAGGGTTCAAGCCACCGATGTAATCGTTGTAACTAGAGTGGATGAGTTGCTAGAGAAGAAAGGAATGCTAGTACCGATTCCTTCTGTAACACTCGATTGCATTCAGCAAGTTGGACTATGGCTAACCAATGAACTGAGAGCTTTGTCACGTCCATTCGCGAAGACGGGTAACGTAGGTGCAACTTGGCGAGCTTTGCAGTTTGAGCTGGCGTGTGAAAAACTATTGTGGGGTCGACCACTATGTGCAAGAAGTTTCAGAATCTCTGTAAACCTTGGACCTGGAGTACTAGGTGCGAGTCGGAGTCTCACAGATCAGCTTGGTTTTTTAGCCCTGGATGCACCTACTGCATGCATGCAATTGGAAAACAGCATACCTGATTACCGGATATGGACAGCTTCAGAGAGCATTGGAAAAGGTATTGTGAGAGCTGCCGGACTTGACGATAACCTGGATGCCAGTTACCCCGTCGTAGGCCGACTGTTAATGTTGGCCTTGCTGAAAGATCTGCATGAAATAGGAAAGGTTGGAGCCTACGTCCGTTTCGAAGACTTCTTATTGCAACTGAAGAGAGAAGAGAGTGGATTGCAAACCGTCGGGGCTATTGCTGTAGAGTCACTTGTTGAACTTCTAGCCACGAAGAGAAGAACAGCAGTACACATGGTGTTTGGAAAGCTGTGCCAATTGATAGTGAATCGTCGATTACCAGTGAAAGACATTCTAAAAGCTGGTGTCTCAGAGCTCGGTTTGCATCACTTCCCTGCCGTTGAAACGTACGACGCTCGTCGCAATGCCGTGTTGAGATGGAACGTAAGAATGAACTTTTGGAAAGTCATCGGTTTCTCCGAATTGTCATCAACAGCGGATGCTTCGTCGGCGTTGGTGTTTAGTGAGCTTGCAAGATGTGAGTTGGAAAGGCGAGGCCTAATTTTCCCAAGCAAATTAAAGAAATTGCCAGCACTTTGGCCATGGATAGCCCCGTGCCTGCGCAAACTTGTTCAAGAGAAACTTTCGCACGAAGCAACATTCATAACGTTGGCCTTCCTGAGTGCGCTAGCTTTCATCATGCAGGATTGGTTCGTAGATTTTGACCAATTTGCCAAACTCTTGCAGGACCTGCCAGTGAAGCAGTTCAGGTTAAAAAGCTTAGAAATATTGTCAAGGTTTGAGCTTCCGAAATTCAAGTTTCAGAACTTGATGGTATTTCGCTTACATCACAGCATTCCACATAAGTTACCGGAAACGAAGAAAGATGATAAAGCGGCGGAAAGGCGTCAAACGACGGAGGAGGAAATAGCAGAAATTGCAACCGATCATGCGGAAGATGAAACAGTTGGAAATAGAATTGCAGAAGATGACGACGACGAGAATATTCTTGAAGTTGTACAGCGGATTGAACCAAGGGCGTCGACATGTTACATGGTAGGAAGTGCGCCAAGGGCATGGAGTGCTGGAGAACTAGAGTTTTTAGAAGAAATATCTTCACATAGAGAGGGTCGTAGTGTTCAAGAACTGTATACTATGTTCAGAAGTAGATGCTTGAAGGGGGACATACCTTTCCGGACGTTTGACGCTTTTCGGGCTAAATTGATGAGGCTGGCATAGATAACGTGTGATAACGTGCACCGCCGACAGGTTTCCATGTTGACTTTCATGCAACTCTAATCTACTGGTGAAAGGGACCTGCCTAAATTCATAGGTATATCGGTGGGTGAATTGGAGTACTCATATACAATTTACAGTCGTAATGATAACGTGTTTGTACGTAGTATGATTATGTTAATTGCGAATTTATTTAAGGAATAAAACCATGGGCTGTTGCCTTTACTGCGGTATGAATTACATTTGGCCTGCTGTTTAAAGTGTGTGGAGTCCGAAGGACCCCTCACTAACTTTACACAACAGACCAAGCGTAATTCATACCAGAGTAAACGCAACAACCCAGGGTTTTATTACTTATATTTAAACTTCATGTTTTGATAATTTCAAAATGTTAGTAACCAAATATGGCATTATATTCCAGTTTTTTCATTGGTTTACGTCAACTTTTTGGAACAACGACATTACCCGGCGGTGAAACGCGTGGAGATTAATGACGTGAAAACAAACATTAACTAATCACGTGACGTCAAGCGACGTCACGTGAGGCTAATGCATTTATTGGAGTATAAACGGCGCAATAGGTTGGAGGGCGTTTACACAATTATTGAAATTATTGAAAGTGTAAATATTAAATAAACATTTGTTTGACTTGCCGGTGTCATTTTGACCGTGCGAAAGTCGTCATTTTTAATTAATATGCACTATCATTTTGTCAGCCGCAACCAGTTCTTGATAGCCTGTGTTGACTATTTGACCGGGGAAATGTTTTTACCCGATATGCGAAAAAACACTCCAAAATTATTGTATAGACTATAGTTTCTGAAACAAAGGCGTATTCGTGCAAACTACAAGATCTTGTTTCAATAGTTTTCCGCTATTTTATTCATCGATGTTGATACATGTATATTCTGCGTTGTACATACATTTGTGTCGCAATACTGCATAATCTGCATTTTAATTGATGTTATAATTGGACACGCTATGCAGTATATTCACGGTAATATACTACTGAAATATATACTACTCAAAATGTGTCTATGGTCACTATCTAGATCATACTGATTTGTACAATTGACCCATAATTCATAATTGTATTTGAGGGTATGTCATTAGTCCTTTGCGGCGGCGTCAACATATATAAACCTTGATGGTGTTTTAGCACGAATTGTTGTTATGTCTCCAATTATTCCATAATTCACAGAGAAAAGAGTGACTCTTATCAAATTTTGAGTAGTATATAATTAAAAAAAAGCCTAGTGTTTTAGTACATAGTGTCACGAACAATTCATTCGAAAAGCATAGATTATTCACGCCGAAAATGAAAGGCTGAAAACGTGACCAATCATAACATCATATATTGAGTGTACATGTAATAAAAAAAAAACAATAAATAAAAGACGAAATGAAATTGCAAACCTAGCGACAATGAGTCGGGTGGCGCCCGATGATACCCCTGCCTTTGAGCAGTTAATACGAGTAATAGCTCGGGGGACTAGGTGCCTGCCTGGCTTACCTGGTTTCGTGCCCAATCCGTCAGTCGTGCATTGTTGCCGCAATGTGCGCCGCCACATGTGTGCTGAAATCTGCGCTTGGCACTGCTGCATGTTGCGTTGTATGTGCACGGCCCCAGAGCAGCCGGCGCCAATTGCCCAATAAACGCCCCGACCCATTTTCGTGGCCATTTTGGGTTTGGATTTGGGTCGGGGTTAGGTTAGGGTAGGGTAGGGTTAGTTTGTTACACAGGCTCGTCCAAGCAAGCTCCTTGATTACAAATATACATAATTATTGAGGCTTATTGTGCTTATAAAACCGTCGGTTATTGACACAATATGTATACAATCGGTGGCAGTAGTCTTGCCAGTGGTTATAAAACCGTCGGGTATTGACACAATGTGTATATACCCAATTCAACAGTGGGTGATTTTGCTTTCTTGAATATAGAATTATACTCGCAAATAGTGCAGATCCTGATGAGACGGCTCGTATGAGCCGGCTCATCTGGATCTACACTGTTTGCAATCATAGGCCTCTAAAGCGGCCGCTAGGGTTCAAAGGGTTAACTCATTAACGTCGTTAATCGGTGAGTATGACCGGTTAGCAGAGGTTAGTGTTTTTGTTAATCGGCTGAGGGGCGCAAATGCACAATCAACTTCCGACATCTTTTATTAGCTGACATTATGTACAGTACACCTTGTGTCTGTCTATACCTGTAGCGTAGTGGGGCGCTCACAGCACAACGCAAATGAGCAGCCAACTTTCGACATCTTTTATTATTATTATCCTAACCTTAGCCCAACGTTTATGTGATCGCCAGCACATGCTCACCCAAACAAACTCCCTGATCACAAGTATACATATTGAGATAATGCCCAGCGTTTATGTGATCACCAGCTGAGGGTCAACCAAACAAGCTCCTTGATTACAATTATACATATTGAGATAATGCCCTAGGGTTAGTGTTAGTGTTATAGGGTGAGCGTTAATGCTTAATAAATTATATTGTATTGTATATTGTATATAGAGCAGCGTTGAACACCTATCAATCAGTGCAATTTGTGATGCATGACTCAGACACATGATTGATTAGGTAGTAAATTGTTGTTTGATGAGTACTGTTGTTGTTTGATCAATGTTGGTACTTGAGAGCTACATCGTGTTAAGTGACTCTGGAGTGCCGTGGACCTGGCAGCTGGTCAGGATATTCCGCTAAGTTCAGGGGTGAATATATATTTTATGTAAATATTGAGCTCCGATTTGTGGAATTTCCCTCATTTTTAATATATTGTATAGAGCGCCAAGAAATATAACTGGCACTCGCTTAGTGGGAAATAAATACACAGTTTTCTCCCCTGATCTGCAGTTCTGAACCTCTCAGTAGTGTAGTGATTATCACGCTCGCTACAGCATAGCATGTGCAACCAGCATAGATGAAGCCTATCAGCCTGCGCATCCATTTGAGCCAGAGCATGCGAAAACCTACAACTTAGCGTGTGCAAGCAGCATAGAGCCAGATCAGCCTGCGCATCCGTGCAGTCTGATCAGGGTCTATGGTGCTTGCACGATGTGTGCTGGTATCTGAAAATAAATGTGTATCGGGTACCCATCGACAGTGCAGTCTGATCAGGGTATATGCTGGCTTATTCGGAACGGTGTGTAGTATAGAAACGTCGTCGTTTGTAGACCCTGAGCAGAAGTCTACTGATGTGCAAGCAGCATAGAGCCAGATCAGCCTGTTATCCGTACACTGACATAGATGCAGTTCAATCATGTTCGACTGATTTGATGGCTAAAACAATAGGCTGCGCGCGCATCTCAATTTCACGGTATAAAAGCCAACGTTGCCCACAAGATGATCAATCGTCAGTCAGCTAGCACTGATAGTCTAAATATGGAGAAAACAGGGTCTTGTTGCTTATGCGGTGCACCATGTTACATAGAATGCAGCCAATGCTTCGCCTTATTAGAATATGCCGGGCAAATTCACAATTGCCCTGAAGCCGTCGAAGAATTTGTGGACGAAGGATTCATTGATGAAGATTTGCAATTCTGTGACGAGTGCGAACCCTAAACCTTGTGATTGCCTCCTCCGCTCGAAAGCAACGACAAACGGCCCTTTTTAGGGCCACACATTGTTTCTCGAAAAAATCTTACATTTGTCACTCGTTCATGCATGCGTTCGAAGGTAAACAATGCATAAACATTAAAATGCTTTTAAAATCTTATGGTGATCTCAATTTGATGATCTACATAGAATACGCAATGTTTGCTACATGATTTTACACACTCTAATCATTAATTCTGATACATTTCTTTTCTTATTTTTCCATTAAACCATATGTTGTGAGTACTAGTTAGAATTGCCTCGGCGAGGCGATTCTAACAAGTACCCACAACATATGTTCTGATGAAGATTGAAGAAAAATATCCCAAAATAGTCATCAAATATTCCCCTTATATGCTTCTTTGGTGAAAATAGAGTACCATCAACATCACATGATGTGTGTCAGTTCCAACTGTATTTTACTAGTCTAACTTGTCCACGTGGACAAGTTAGAATATGGTGCATGAAACAGTTATTTTCAGTAAGATTAAACTGTTTCCATGTGTATAACATGCACACATCATGTTGTGGTAATGTGTTTAGATGAAAAACACCAGTTTTATTCAAATCTAAATTTGCGAAGAAACTGGCTCTTGAACGCATGCATGCCCCTTTAATATTGTGCGAAAAACGGTGAGATTTGATTTTAAAAACATTTATATTAGTTACATAATTAGGTACCCGCTTAATTTCCGTAATAATATATGTTTACATAATGCTAATTAACTCATTAACTCGTTTATTCGTTTATATTCGTTTATTCGTTTAGCCATTAACCCATGAAGGTGCGTATTTTGACCAAAGAATGACAAGTTGGGATCAGTACCTTAGAATCGTCTCGGTGAGAAACGCGTGCGTAATGTGATCAACTTCATGGGTGATTTCGTTAACTAGTTTCCCAAACTGGCAAATGTGGTTAGGGTGTGCTTTAGAATCGTCCCATTTTAACGACGATTCTAATGCTGCACTACCAGCTTGTCATCATGTTGTCGCTAAACGTTGTGTGGTATTGTATCTATCTATTTATTTATTACTGTTTCTATACACATTGGAGTAACGTAAAGTTTAGTCCGCCGGTGACAATTTCATTCGCAGCTGCAGAGGGGATTATCGTAGGCACTGTGGGGGGGGCCACCGCTATGCTTTGATGTGTGTTTGTTGATTCCGCCGCAGCTACATGTAGTCTGAGCTAGTTGCCGATATAGTAGGACAATTATACATATATGTGACAATTACGTATGGATGAATAAGAAATACAATGCGAGTGATATCTACTTGAAGGAATTATATAACCATTTGTCGAAACTAAATTAGTAACAGTTTACATTTACTGTTGTTTCGACAAATGGTTATATGAATTTTATGCACTTTTCTCTCTTTTATGAGGGCTGCAGCAGGTTTTGTTGGAGCGCTTGAGAATCGTCTCATCTCGAATCGCATTGATCATAATAATGATGCAATAAATCAATCAATCAATCAGTCAATCAATCAATCAATCAACCAATCAACCAACCAATCAATCAATCGATCGATCGATCGATCAATCAATCAATCAATCAATGAATGAATGAATGAAAATAATGAATAAATCGGAATGAATAAATCGGAATGAATGAATGAATGAATGAATGAATCAATCAATGAATCAATCAATCAATCGATCAATCAATCAGTTTGGCTGTCTGGCTGTCTGGCTGTATGACTGCCGTTACCTTGACCTTTGCTCGCAGGTACAATAGGTAGATAGTCTGATTAGAAACACATATAAACAACATGATTTAGTGGGTTTTTATTTGGAATATGTGCGTATTTTGAGGAGACTTTTGTGGATCCTTCGCGAAAACTGGCATGTTTGAATTGCTTCAGAATTGGGTAAATGGTAAACGCATATTTGTTAAACGGCAACCGCGTCCGAGTTGCCTCCGCTGTCGTGTTGAGCCTCGATTTGAAATTTTGCGCACGGCCCACCCACAGCGAAAGGTGAACTCTCTATCTCTGAGTTAATTGTTAAAGCGAGCGTATTGTATTCTAATCGTGTATTGTGCATTGCGTTTTCATACCTAAATATTCGGGACTAAAACGGAGCAGGTGAGCTGGAGGTAAGGCGCTTAATTATTATATGGTGTTGAATACTATACGGCGTGACATTGCGCGATTAATGACGGAAAACTGTGCTGGTATTTTTAAGCAATTTGAGTAAACTCTGGTTTAAGCATTTACGATTAACTGGTAATTGCAATTAATGAAGCACTTATGTGTGTCCATGTATCATTATCGCGCCTTCCCGATCATACCGAATTAATGTACAGTTCGGACATTAGCGACTAGGAATAAGTATGTTTGTTTACCCATTGTTGATCATGCACTCGTTAAGGTGCGTTCATGCGTTTAGCTATTTACCATTATGCTAAGCCAATCACTAATCCATTTAGGCATTCTTCACCGTTAATACATAATGACCCGCTGCGCTAGCGCGCGTTTACCATTACCCGATTAACTAATTATTAACTCATTAACTCATTTATTCGTTTAGCCATTAAGGTTAGGCAACGTGCGTATTTTGACCAAAGAATGACAAGTTGTGATT
>JBEVXT010000637.1:0-4904 GCA_040505955.1 Sedimenticola sp.
GCTACTGCATCCAACTGGCCGGAATGGGGCTTGATGCTCCCCCACGCGCTGCAGCCGGGGCACTGCCAGTGCAGTGTTTTTGCTGTATAGCCGCAGCGGCTGCACTGATAGGCCGGGCGGTTTTCCAACAACTTACCGATAAGCTGTTGAATCATGAGAAACATCTCCTCCTCCCTGCCGCCGACAGCCCTGAGATTGAGCACAATCAATTTGCTTAACCCTTCCAGGTTGGGTTCCCGGTTGAGGTAATCGATGAGAAAACCGATTGCCGCCTCCTCATCCCGATCCTCCTGAAGAAGATCTACCAGGGCCAGAACTGCGGGAATACTCTGGTGCCGATTGAGCAGTTGTCGCAGGTAGTGGCTCAGTTCACGTCGCTTGCCTTGCTTTTTATAGCACTCGATAAGCGCTGGCAAAAACTCGCCTATATATATCGGATCCTGCTGTTCAATGCGGGAAAAAGTACCGATGGCCGCGTTGTAGTTACCTGTGGCCGCCTCCATCCGGGCCTGCAGCAGGTTTGCCCGTACAGAGTCGCGATCCGTCGCCCGCGCCTTTTTCAGCAGGTTTCCTGCCTGAGTCAAATCGTTACTCGACTGTGCCTCTTCCACCAGTTCACAGTAGTAGTGGGAACGCTCTTTTGCCAGTGAGTCGCCAGTCAACTTTTCCAACTTTATTGCCACTTCCAGGCACTTGCGCCACTCCTTCTCCTGTTGGTAGATGATCCGCAGATTTTCAAGTGCCTGATCCTGATAATAGTTCAGATCACCAAGTTCGTTGAATAGATTTTCCGCCCGATCAAAGAGTCCCGCCCGCATATAGTCCTGCCCCAGCTCAAGCAGAGCCAGAGCACGTTGGGAACGGTTGAGTGTCGGCCGTGCAATGAGGTTCTGGTGTATTCTGATAGCACGATCCACTTCACCACGCCGCCGGAACAGGTTTCCCAGTGCCAGGTGCGTCTCGACGGTCTCGCTATCCACCTCTAGTATTTCTACAAATACGTCAATCGCTTTGTCAGGCTGCTCATTGAGCAGGTGATTCAGTCCGCGAAAATAGGCAGGTGTACAATCAAATACAGGCGACTCCTTTCGGTCACTATTACGCTTAGCCGCAAACCAGCCGGAGGCAGCGGCAATAGGCAACAGTAACCAGAGCAACTCCATCATTTTGAATCAATTCCATGCGCCGTTGGCGTGGACTCTAAATATAGCGCCTTTCCGAAAACCAGAAAAAAGGCACTGCGGCAGAACACCCGGCAAAAACCCCAACCGGTCATTACTGATCCCTGATCGGAATGGCACGCAGACTCTTAATCTCCTGGGAGGCCAGCTTCGCTTCACGTTTTAACCGCCTGTTCTCATGTCTGAGGCGAACCATTCCACCAAGGCCAGCTACCGAACCAAGCAGTGCGCCGACGATCACGGCCACAACCAGAATGATGGAGAGTGATAACTCCATAGTGCCGAAATAGTAGTTGAGATTAACAGTCCCAGCATTCATTACTGCAAATGCGGCACCCACAAGGGCGATGACGAGAACAAATAGAAGCTTAAGGAATCGCACGTTTCAGGGTCTCCACTTTCCATAATAAATGACATCATACCCAAGATCATGGCTGATACGAACAGGGGAATAAAAAAACCGGACACTGCTGTTGCAATGTCCGGTAATAAAATTCAGTTATAACTATTCAGCTCATCCCTAAAATCCGCTATTTCTGTGTTACAAAATAATCATTTGCACACATAAACTCGTATTTTGTGCCTTTTTATCCTAAACCAGCCCTGCACCAAGATCCTGAAAACCACAGTTATGGTGGAACAGAGGTGTTGTAGGAGCGAACTTGTTCGCGATGGACTATGAAACGTACTCTTCACGAACAAGTTCGCTCCTACACCTGAGTTCCGGATTGCCGTGCTGTATTCAGATATAGTAATCGATACGCCCGCCATCCCCCAGTTGTTGAAGTGCGGCCATCACATCATCCTCAACACCGGAGTGATCAGCCTGATCCCCATCAGCTGCAACCTGCTCACCCCCGGCCTCCTTAGAGAACTTCTGCATTGGCTGCTGATCACCTGCGTCCTTCTGGCTGACATCAACATTTACCAGCTGTAGGTTGTTGTCGTTAAACATCTCGCGAAGACGGGGGATGGCCGTTTCCAGGGCGTCCTTAACCACAGCATGTAGTGCGGTAATATTAACGCTGGCCTGATCCTTCTGCACAGTCACATGGACTTCAATTGGCCCCAGATGAGGCGGGGTGATCCGAATGGATGCGCTCTGGCTCTTCTGCCCCACCATCCAGAGAACCCGGTCACCAACCGCACTGCCCCACTCTTTGCTTCCGGGTGGAATGGTAATCGGAATGGGGGTGCTAGTGCGTACGGACTGGCTATCGAGGGGTGATTGCCCAGTGAGTTGTGAAAGTGTCGAACCATTGGCCTGTAGTGGAAGCGCCTTCACCGCAGAGGTGAGCGACATATCCATACCGTTATCACCTTTGAGAACGCCCACCGCACCCTTGAGCAACTCCCCTCCGGTTGAGTCACCCCTATCTTTCAGAATCGCTTCTATTTTTGCGGCAACTCCTGCCAGTTGCGGCAACTGCTTATCGTTATCACCTTTGAGAACGCCCACCACCCCCTTGAGCAACTCCCTTCCGGTTGAGTCACCCTTCTCTTTCAGAATGGCTTCTATTTTTGCGGCAACTCCTGCCAGTTGCGGTAACTGATTGCCGTCGGTAAACAACAATTGAGGCGTTTTAAGCTGCTCCTGATGAGGCGGGGTGATCGGAATGGATGCGTTCTGGTTCTTCTGCCCCACCATCCAGAGGATCCGGTCACCAACCGCGCTGTCCCACTCTTTGCTTCCCGGTGGAATGGTAGTCGGAATGGGAGTGCTGGTGAGTATGGGTTGGCTATCAAGGGGTGATTGCCCAGGGAGTTGTGAAGGTGTAGAACCATCGGCCTGCAGTGAAAGCGCCTTCACCGCAGCGGCGAGCGGCATATCCATACCGTTATCACCTTTGAGAATGCCCACCACACCCTTGAGCAACTCACCTCCGGTTGAGTCACCCTTCTCTTTCAGAAGCGCTTCTATTTTTGCGGCAACTCCTGCCAGTTGCGGCAACTGCTTGCCATCGGCAAACAACAATAGAAGCGTTTTAAGCTGCTCCTCCGGCAAATAATCCCTTAATTCATCAATGACCCCCGCACTCAATTCCAACTCATCCATAATCTCTGTAAATTCTGCTGATTCAGTATGTTGGGCAGAATTATCAAGTATAGATCCAGTCATTGAACCAAGGTCACTTGGAGAGACCAGGTCGCTCAAGGCGGTAGTGGTGATGTGATTTTCCATTTATAGCCCCTCGGCTGAACAGGTTGCTGTATCAAATAATGCAACACTGGTGCCAGATTCACCGCAATGAGGGTTATTCTAAAAAATCAAGCTGCTTGGCGCGTCGCCATTGAGCGGAGCGCAGTAGCCACTCTCCGTCCGTTTTTCCCAGTTCCAAATCAAAGCGGACGAGATCGGCCCTTATAGTTGAGAGCTTTTCCAGTGAAATTTCCGATCTCCCTGCAACAGCTACAAAAAGGGTGACTTCCGCCCTGTTACTACCAATCAGCTGAATCCGGTTAACCTGAACCAGAAGGTGAATTTTCTGATGGGCCAGAAAGTAACCGGCAAGGAGGCGCAATAAATCCTTACGCTGCCGCCCCGACTCATCACGATAGTTTTCAGCAATAAAGGCACCTGATCCGGTGACGGAACGGGATTCCACCGCCACTTCACCAGCGGCAAGCATTGCCCGAACCTGCTCCTCAGGAGATACTGCCTTCTCACTGCAGCCGACTGTAGCCAATATGAGGGTGATAAAAAGAGAGGTGAGAACAGTTTTCAGCATTGGATCCTTCCGGTAGTAAAAACCAGTTGTCAGTTGTCAGAAATTGGATTAGAAGATGCTATTAAGTTTCGGTATATCCTTCGCTATTTTAATCACCGGATCCTGCGACATTAGAGCTGTTGGGAATCTAACCACCTTGCTCTTCACTGAAAACCGACGACTGACAACTGACAACAATCTTATAAACTGAGCACATCCTGCATATCAAACAGCCCTTTGCTTCGTTCACTGATCCAACCAGCGGCACGAGCGGCACCGTTGGCAAAGGTCATGCGGCTGGAGGCCTTGTGGGTAATCTCCACCCGCTCGCCGGTAGTTGCGAAGAGCACGGTATGATCACCGACGATATCCCCTGCCCTGATCGTCTCGAAGCCGATGCTTTTGGGATCGCGTTCACCGGTATGCCCCTCACGACCATAAACCGCGCACTCCTTGAGATCGCGCTTTAACGCTTCAGCCACCACTTCACCCATACGCAGGGCGGTGCCTGAGGGGGCATCGACCTTGTGACGGTGATGAGCCTCGATCACCTCGATGTCAGACATTTCACCCATTACCCTGGCGGCAATATCGAGCAGTTTGAAACAGAGATTGACACCAATGCTCATATTGGGAGCAAAGACGATGCCGATCTCATCGGCGGCACTGCTCAGGGCATCTTTATGCTCATCATTCAATCCGGTGGTGCCTATCACCATCTTCTTGTTATGGGCACGGCAGATGGCCAGGTGGGCCATGGTGGCTGCGGGGGTGGTGAAGTCAATCACCACATCAAAGTCATCTATCACCTGCTCCAGGGAGTCGCTGACAACAACACCCAGTGTGCCGACAGCAGCCAGTTCACCCGCATCACAGCCAACCAGTGTGCTCTCCACCCTTTCGGTGGCAGCACCCAATATCATTCCCTCGCCATCATTAATCGCCTGGATCAGGGATTTTCCCATACGCCCACCGGCGCCGACCACAGCTATACGAACCATGTTGTATTACCTTA
>JBEVXT010000638.1:0-6439 GCA_040505955.1 Sedimenticola sp.
CCTACATTATGTGGTCAATGCCTGTCATTAGTCGGAAGCGTCAGTTTAACCTGATTATTTTACGTCAGCTTCTGCCACTAAGCCGCCCTCAACATTTCTAACCCTGTATTCCCGCTCATAGCCAAGAGCGGACATTAGCGAATTCCCCCCCCCTCGTCACACCGCTCCTGCGGTGTAACGCAGCTGCAGGCGCTCTGCGCCGGGGGTTGCCACAGAGCACTGCTATGGAGTGCGGTACAGATCAACAGCGGAGGCGGGGACGTGGAGCGTCCCGGGATGCGTTACACCGTAGGAACAGTGTGACGAGTGGAAAGAGGCCGACTGATCCGGTCGGGAGCGCATAGCGCTGTTCATCGTGAAATCCTCAGTTGGGCAGGGTGGAGAGTGCACTTGTGGTGGTGCGTGAGTCTCCACTGTGCATCTGAAAACATGTTGATTGTGTGGATTGAAATGCCTATACTCACTCTCCCATCAATAATAAAACTCATGAGAGGGATCCCAATGAACCATTTATTCCGCCATCTTTCTTTATTGGCGCTACTTGCTGTTGCAGCGCTGGCCGCCGGTTGTGTAACTACATCGGGGTACGACAGCAAAGCCGAGTATGATCCTGTAAATGGTCGTATCGGCGTTATCGTTATGCACGGCAAGGGTGGGAAAACACAGCAACACAATATATCACTGGTTAATAAACTGAGGGCTGAGGGTTTTCGTGTAATTGAGCCACTAATGCCCTGGAGCGGCAGCGGCGGTACCCCCAGCTATAACGATGACATTGATGGAGCAATGGAGATCCTTGATAAGCATATAGCAACGCTTCACAAAGATGGCGCAGATATTGTCTTTCTAGCCGGTCACAGCATGGGAGCTATGGGCGCTTATGTTTACGGCGGTTATCATGGCTACATCGATGGTGTGATCGGTGTGGCACCTGGGCATACCCCGAGCAGCCGGTTTACCTCCACCAAATTGGCAAAGAGTATCAGCAAGGCCAGAAAAATGGTCGCCAACGGTAAAGGTGACGAAACGGCTTCGTTCCAGGATTTCAATATGGGTCAGGTTCACTCACTCCGCACGACTGCAAAAAATTACTTCAGCTACCTAAACCCTAACGGTAAATGCAATCTGCAGAAATCCCTCTCCAAACTGGGAGAGATTCCGATTTTGTGGCTTGCGGCGGATCAGGACAAAGCAGTGAAATCCGGTTTCCACAGACGCATTTTTAGTAACGCCCCGGCTAATGCCATGAGTGACTACAGAGAGATGAATTCAAGCCATCTCGATGCTCCCAGCGTAGGAGCTGGTGCTGTAGTGGCATGGATCAGGAAAGTATCAGCGAACAAGTTGAATAGATAGCTATTGCCCCAAGGCAGAAGGAATAATCGAATGGTACTTGCTTAATTCATCGACATGAAGATTAGGTGTAACCTAAGCGGAGGTTCAGAGTGCCTATGGTAAGAGTGTAGGGCGTATAAGCGAAGCGTCATACGCCAAAAGCTAAGCCCGTTCTCCAACATCATGCAACATGACATCATCACCCCATTCTGCGCTATATACACCCTCTCGAACCAGACGGTGATAGGTTGAATGGGGCCAGTCACTTACCCTTTCAGCCAAGCCATGTTTAACTGGATTGTAGTGCAGGTAATCCATGTGACGCGCATAATCACTTCCATTACGAATGGTGTGCTCCCAAAAGCGCCTTTGCCACACACCGCGCTCTTTTCTGCGCAACCTCACGGGTGATAGATGCTCGCCTTTGGGGATCGATTTGGAAAACGCCTTCTTTATCGATTGCCAACGCGATGAATAGTCATCGTCGCCTGTGGGTAGTGTCCATACACAGTGCATATGATCTGGAAGCACGACCCAGCCATCGATATGAAAAGGTCTTTTTTGATGTGTTTTACGAATAGCGGCTTTCAATTCCCCTATGTGTGAAAGCAGTAGTGACCTTTTGCGGTCGAGAAGATTGACGGTAAAGAAAAAACACCCGCCCGGCACTCGGTTTCTTCTGTAGTCAGGCATCCTTTTCCAACTCCTTGCGGCGTATGGCGCTTCGCTTATACGCCCTACCTTTTGTGGTTCTATGGCGGAGGGTGTTTGAGTTAGTTGCCATCCAGTGCCGCAAGGCGATCCGCTTCACGCCACAACTGATCCTCAATCTCAACTGCTGCGTAGCGGCACATGGCATCAGTAAAGGTCTTCTCCTCACTGCGAAAGGCATCGTATATCGCACGGCAGTTAAGAGTGCAGAGTCCCTGCACGGCACAATCGTGGCAGGCCGAAAAGGGCTCTGTACGCTCTTGCCTGAATTGAGCCAGCACGGGTGATGTGCGCCAGATAGCCTCCAGAGGCTGCTGGTGAAGGTTGCCAGCCGCCTTACCATCGATGTGCAGGCACTGGCATGGAAAGACGTCACCGTTCGGCGCAATGCTGAGCATACCGGTACCGGCACCGCACTGGGCTGTTCGTGTTTTCGTCGGCAGCTCTCTCTTGTTTCCCTTACCCAAGGTTTTCAGTGCCCGCTTGAAGCCCTGTTTCGCCTGACGGTAACTCTCCAGGCTGGGCAAGAAGTCGAGCAGGCCGATATCGTCCGCGCTTATCGGTGAGCAGAGCGCGGGTTGGAAGCTGGTGCAGCCCAGTTCACGCTCGGCCCACTCGGGAAAGCCAGCCATGCTCTCCACGTTGTGCTTGGTGATGACCGGGCGGATGGTGACATCAACCCCGGATTCCACCATATCGCGAATGCCTGTAGAGATGCGTTCGGGCTGGCAGCCAACACGGATACGCTCATTCTCTTCCGCTACCCAGCTATCGAAGCTGACCACAATCTGGTCAAATGCTTTGGCGGCTTCACCCGCCCTGCGTGTCAGCAGTGAGCCGTTGGTGAGGCAGGTGGTTTTTATCCCCAGCTTACGGGCATAATTAGCGGCTTCTATAGATTCACGTCGCAGCAGGGGTTCACCGCCGGTGAATACTACACTCTTTACCGAGAGTTCCGCAGCATCATCCAGCAGCTGCCGCAGGGTATCCATATCAAGCTCCTGGAGCTTGCCGGTGGATTCACGATAACCCTGGTTGTAACAGTAGATACACTGCAGATTGCAGCGGTCTGTCATGTGGATGTAGAGGCTGCGTAGCGGATTTTCATCAGGTGAAGGCGGCGGTGGCGCTTCATCTTCCACCGCTGCGTCCTGATCGGCAGCGACGAGGAAACCCTTTTCCAGAAGAAGATCCACCATTGTCGCCATATCACGCAGCTGTTGTGCCGGATCGGCATGGCTTACCGCTTTATGGCGCATTACCTTCCGCGGGGTGGTCGGTGTGTCGAAACAGTCCCACACCCCCTTTCCCGCAGAATCCACAACAGCCACCTCTCTGGTATCCGCTGTGTAGAAGAGATACTTCTCCCGCCGACAGGAAACCAGGATTGGTTTGGCTTGGCGAAGTGGTAGATCGAGTTGGCTCACGGTTTCTGTCGCTGCCGTTTATTCAGACTCAGCCGACGCCCGATTTACAGTCCCCCTTTCCTGATGGACAATAACTGCCACCGGAGGTGGTGCCGCTTTCAGCGTCACACCCTTTTCCTGATTCGGCGCTGCAGCCACACTCTGAACCGCAGTTACTCTCCGATGCCTGCAGCCGGTAGCTCACCAGCGACGGCGGGGCGACAAGCTCTTCATCTGCAGTGGGGGCGAAAAGTCCTGAGAACTCAGGATCGGTCTTCAATGACTTTAGTACACTCTCTTCCGAAGCTGTTTGTATGTTCATATGTCCACTATTCCTTATGGTTGATGTATGAATAAGATTGGCTGAAAAGATTTATTCCACCCAGCCTCGGTATACACTCCGTGTTCAATAGTGGACTGTCAAGATGTAATTCGACGCTATTTTGGATTTGATGATTTACGTCAATGGGGCATCAGTATCAGAGTCTGCATCAGGGTTTCATTGTCTCATCATCCATCTGGCGTGACTCCAGAATGCTCTCCAGATTGTGCTGCCTTCTGGTGGCCATCAGCTCAAACACCTCCTGAACATCGGGGTCGAGTGTCTTGAGATAGTCGCGGAGTTGCTCACCCTTGATCACCCGCAGGGTGGTCTCGCCAACTGCTGTAGCGGTAGCGTTACGAGGCACACTCTCCATGATGGCCATTTCGCCAACCAGTTCTCCCGGGGATACCGAGCCCAGCACCACCCGCTTTTCACTATCCAGCGTGCTGATCTCAAGGGCGCCCGAGACTACGATGTAGGCGCAATCTCCCGACTCTCCCTTCTCAAATAGAACGGAACCGTCGGAAATTTCGATAACTTCGAATTTAATTGCCATATTGACCTGCACTTCAGGCGAAACAGGTCGCCTGTCACACAGAGTGTAGCTGACATAGAAAGTCACTGTGGCGGGGTTGTTGAGAGTGTGAACGGGTAGGCTGTTTTTGTGAATTTTTAGTTACTGGAGATCTCTTTGCGGTGCTGAATAGTTACCAATTTTAAGTATGCCCATTTATCCGGTATTTGGTATATGTATGGCGGTATTCCTCCATACTCGTCCGACATTCATGCCTGATAGCATAGGTGCTGCGAAAAGATGTGCCCATAGGCATTTTTCCGACAACTGTAGATGACCACTGCGTCAGGCTGCTGTTGATGAAATTGCCGGATGCCGGATAAAACAAGTCACCCATTGCGAGGAACCAATATGCGTGCCAGTCAAACTTTTTTTCTCTTACTGCTGCTGATCCTGATGCAGCCCGCGTGGGCGGATCGCGATTTTCTTATTGATGCCGAATGGCTGGCAGACCATATCGACGATGATGGGCTGGTGGTTCTGGAGGTGCGCTACCACCCTCACCGTTACTACACCGTTGGGCATATCCCCGGGGCGGTGCAGGTGCAGCGCTTCAAGGATCTAGGAAACAATAGTGCGACTCCGTTGATGCGTTTTCCCAGCCGCGAGGAGTTTCAGCAGACACTGCGCAGCTGGGGGGTCAATGATGAATCGACGCTGGTGCTCTATGACGACTCCAGCACGGCACTTGCCTCCCGCCTCCACTACCTCCTCGAACTCTACGGGTTTGATATGGCTCGGGTGAAGCTTCTCGACGGCGGTACCGGGGAGTGGAGCGCCTTTGAGGATATGAGCAAAGAGGCAGTGACACCGGCAGAGGGGAGTGTCACCCTGAAGCAGGCCAATCCGGCGCTCTTCATGGAGTGGACCGATGTTTATGACGATGTGGTCTCCCGCCGTGATCCCAGTGTGGTGCTACTGGACGCCCGTCCCCACAGTATGTACACCGGTGAGGAGATCAAACACGCCATTATGGGTGGTCATATCCCCGGTGCCGTTAATATCGTCAGTCTCGACGGAACCCGCTCCCAGAAGTGGATTGATGAGGCGGAACTGGCCGCCATGTATCAGTCGATACCTAAAGAGAAGACCGTCTACGTCTACTGCCACGACGGTTTCCGTATGAGCCTAGCCTATGTGCAGCTGAAAAGTCTCGGTTATAAGGATGTGCGCCTCTACAACGGTGGCTGGTCCCATTGGGGTAATCGCCTGACGCTGCCGGTGGTAGAGGGAGACAAACCCTATAGCGGAGATTACGACCTATGAATTTCATCGCTACGCACAATAATACTTATGGAAATAAAGTTGCTTTTGTAGGAGCGAACTTGTTCGCGATAAGCTCCGAGGCGTGCTCTTCGCGAACAAGTTCGCTCCTACAATCGACTTCAGGATTGTTATACAGAGCCAGTATGAGTTTTATCCGGGTAGACCGCCTGCTGCTGCTATTGGCGCTGCTGCTGGTAACCGTCGATTCTGCCGCCTTTGAGTTGCGTGTGCAGCAGGTGACCGATGATGTCTACGCTCTGGTGGGCGATACCGGCCCCCGCACCTACGACAACCATGCACTCAATAACACCCTCGGCTTTGTTGTTACTCCGGAAGGGGTGGTGCTGGTCGATTCCGGTGCCACACCGGCAGGGGCGCAGCTGATAGAGCAGACGATTGCCAAGGTAACTTCGCTGCCGGTACGCTGGGTGATCAACACCGGAATGCAGGATCACAAATGGATGGGCAACAGTCATTTTTCTGCCAAGGGTGTGGTGATCATTGCACTGCAACGTACGGTTGATGGTCAAAAAGAGCTGGCTGAGAGTCATATCCTGCGCCTCAACAGTGTGCTCAAAGAGCGTGCTGCGGCGGTGGAACCGGTTTATGCCAGCCATGTAGTGAATGGCGACCGTGTGATGATTGAACTCGGCGGTAAGCTGTTTGAGCTGATCTGGCCCGGCGACAGTCATTTCCCTGGCGATGCTGTGGTCTGGATGCCCCGGCAGCGGCTGGTTTTTACCGGCGATCTGGTCTACGTTGATCGTATGCTTGGAATACAGGAGGTGACTTCAGTCACCGACTGGCAGGCAAGCTTCAATG
>JBEVXT010000639.1:0-2359 GCA_040505955.1 Sedimenticola sp.
CTGGTTTTTACCGGCGATCTGGTCTACGTTGATCGTATGCTTGGAATACAGGAGGTGACTTCAGTCACCGACTGGCAGGCAAGCTTCAATGCTCTTAAGGCGCTTGACCCTCTGCATGTAATCCCGGGACATGGGGCGGCATGTGACCTTGCCAAGGCTCAACGGGAGACCGGAGATTATCTTGACTGGCTGATTGCTGAGGTCGGAAAGGCGATTGAAGATTGGAAGGAACTGAGCGAGACTGTCGATAGCCTTGCTGATGCACCGCGTTTCAAACACCTTGAGAACTTCGGCAGTTGGCACCGGATCAACATCAATAGAACCTACCTTCAGCTGGAAGCTCGGTAGCCCCCTTTGATGATAACTTCTCAAAAAGTCCGTGCCATAGGGGTGCAGTAACACCTTTTCAGGACACGCGGTAAATACCTCCCTGTACGCTCACAGCAGCATCCCTGCTGCTGTACGTCCTGAAAAGGCGTCACTGCACCCCTCCTGAAAGCTATCCATTTGCACTGGATTATTGAGAAGTTACCTTTGATGAAGGCAAGCACTTGGTGCGCTGACGCCCTACTGTTGATTACCGCGATCATCTGGGGCTTCGCCTTTGTCGCCCAGCATGTCGGTATGGAGCATTTGGGGCCGTTCGCCTGTCAATGTAAACGGGTTTTTGATGTGTTTAAATGAATACTCAGTTGTAGAGAGGTTCCTTCATGAAAAATCGTATCATTGCGGATGTCACCTTCTCCTTTAAGGGCGAGACTCATCAGTTATCACTGGATGTGGATCTGGACGGCGCCATGGAGCAGGATGGACGCATCCCCAATCTTCATACGAAGTTGGCGGAACGTCACAGCATCGATCCCTATAGCTATGAGCACGAGATGATGATGGCTGAGTCGATAAGGTTCAGTGATGCACAAGGGATCGCCGCCGACTATCTGACTGACGGCGCCTTTGACCTGGAGGGTTTCGAAGCGGCATGGCATCAGGTTCGGCTTATGCGCCTGTTGGCTATGATCGCAGAGAGTGAGATGGGGATTGAAGATCTAGAGGCACACCCCGCTCTTAAGCGTGCTCTTGTCGAAGCTTATCTGTGTGGTAGGGAGTCCGGTACTGATCAGTGACCGCTTTCGCGATACTCGCCTTGACAGGTTCAGGTTGCGATACTAGCTTCTGTGTATGAGGAAAATATTTCTTTTTTACGTGGTTTGACACCATTGGTGACCACTTCACAATAGGGTCGCACTGAGCGGTTTTTCCTGCCTTGATCTTGCCTAATCTGGAGCTGAGTGTATGAACGATAAATTGATCCCCCCGGATCTTGCGACCCTGCAACACTTCGTTCCCCTGCGGGAACTTGCTATCAGCCAGCTCGAGCTGCTGATCCACTATCTCCACATAGAGGAGGCGGATGAGGGAGCGGTACTGATTGAGCGGGGTAGTGAAGAGGAGTACAGCCTCTACTTGATTGTAGGACGGGTGCGGCTGTTGGCTGAGGATGGCGGGTGTGTTGAGATCGAAGGGGGATCTGATCATGCCTCTCATCCCATCTCCCAGCTGATACCACGACGCTTCCAGGTGACCGCACTGACGGCGGTACGTTTCCTGAGAATTGACAATCAGGTGATAAGAAATATCACCCCCAAGTCAAGGATGCGTAACTACCTGCGTGGTTATGAGGTGGTCGAGGATGATTCAGATGAGATCACCACCGAGGTAAAGGGAGAGTTTGCCCACTACCTTTTGACCCAACTTAGAGAGGGCAAGCTGGTATTGCCAAGTCCACCGGAGATGGCGGCGCGTATAGGCCGGGCGATGGAGGAGGGGGTGGCTGATGCGGCGGCAATAGCACGCATCATTCAGAGCGACCCTGCGATCAGCGCCAAGATTGTGAAAGCGGCCAACAGCGCTCTTTTCGGTGGCATGGCGTCTGTGGGTAGCTGTGCTGAAGCGGTGACGCGTCTCGGTATGGGCACCACTCACAGCCTGGTATTGGCTTACTCCCTGCGGGATATCTTCCTGACTGACTCACGCGCTTTACAACAACGGATGGATGCGCTGTGGAAACACAGCGTCCGTACCGCTGCTCTCTGTCATGTGATGGGGCACCGGGACATCCGCTTCAATGAGGAGAGGGCAATGTTGATCGGGTTGCTTCATGACATCGGTCTGATGGCCATTATTCAGTGCGCAGCCAAACATGAGGAGTTGATAGATACGCCGGAGGCTTTGGACTACGCCTGTGAGCACTTCCGTGGACTGCTCGGTGGAAAGATACTGCGCACCTGGCGCTTTCCCCACGAGTTTGAAGTGGCGGCTGTAGAGGCCGAGAGCTGGATGCGCGATGTTGACGATGAGC
>JBEVXT010000640.1:0-5312 GCA_040505955.1 Sedimenticola sp.
GTGGACCTTGCGCTTCTTTTTTTCGCTCATTTTCTTCTCATTTCCTATGACAGCGTGCATCTTAAACTACTGTCTTGAATTCTGGGTCCACTATATTCTATCACCAAGGATCTATTATCAGCTGGATAAGATCGGTATCTGGCAGTTAGCTTAGTTGTGGGGTAACGTTAGCTAGCGAAAACCAGCATCCGCTCAATATTAGAAGTAGCCCAACACTTCTAGTCTGAAGCTTACGCTTTGAACTATCAGCTAAAAATACTCTCATTACTGATGCAAATGATGCATAAAGCGTTAGTGATGTAGCGCCTACCAGAGCAAAAGTACCACCCAACACCCAAAACTGGAGAGTGAGAGACTTATTGGCATCAATGAATAAAGGAAAAAATGCTAAAAAGAAAAGAAAGCTTCGAGGATTAAGTGACATAACCACAAATCCCTCGATAAACATCTTCATACTGGTTTTTGTTATACGATCTGCAGCCTGCACTTGTAGTGGCAGAGCATTGGAGCGAAACTGCCTGATCCCCATGTAAATTAAGTAGCCGGCACCTAGATACTTAAGCACTTCTAAGGTGCCTGAGTGGCTAGCGATTATCGTACCTAAACCAAATGTCACAAGTACCTGATGAAACAAATTGGCGCTTAGGCATCCAGCAATTGTACCGGCAGATTTTGCTAGCCCAAATTGTATGCTGTGTGCCATAGTGAGAAGAACACCCGGCCCCGGAATAAAGACAGCGCCAATAGCAGTAGCAACAAATAGAAGCCACATATCAGGTGTCAGCATGATAAATTTTCCATATCTTATTTGGAAATCTCAAGCATTGATTTCTGACTTATCAATGTATTTCCCAACATCGTAACTAAGGAGTACTCCTGTATGCGTCAGGGTTAACGAATCATTGTGCTTGTGTTCAATTAGATCAATATCAGCCAAGACATCTAATGTTGACTGGAAGTCCGTGGAAATGCAGGAGTCAAATCTTGAATTGTAATCTTCGATTTTAACGCCATTATTATCATCCGACTTATTCAGGCCACTTAACTTCAAGCCAAATTGCAAGAATCTCCGTTTCTCTTCTTCTGGAGTAATGTGATTTCCCTTAATTGGGCAAAGCATGCCACTGCTAATATTTTTTCGGTACTGATCATGGCCAACAAAATTCTCATAGAACCATCCTTGGAATATCGAATGTGCTCGGGGACCAATACCAAGAACATCTTTGCATCGGTTACGGTTGTTTTTAGCTAAGCAAGCTCCTTGATAACCAGTGATAAACTGATTAGGGGAATACTGGAAATATCCGGCCCCCATCATGTACTCTATCGAAACTTGGTGAGCAATAATTCGTTCCATATCTGATGGAAAGTCATGTGCCTTTTCCAATATGTTACGCGAATCCGGACGCGTCGCATAACAAGTAGCCGAATGGGGGCGATATCTTTTGAGAACTTCCAAGTCATCGATCCATGATTGCAATGATCGGTTTGGCATTCCATACATCATATCCACATTAACATTGGGAATGCCTGATTCCATTAGAAGGTTGATACCTTCCATTGCTTCTACTCCTGTGTGACCACGCCTCAAATATGTTAAAACACCTGTATCGAATGATTGCACGCCAAGGCTGACCCGGTTTATACCTGATTCTAGCCAAGCGTTAACCCTTGTTCTATCTACGTCCTCTGGATCAGGTTCAAGCGCAATTTCTAATGCCTCATCAAAATTGACATATTGCCTAGTTCCCTCAATAAACCGCCACCATGCATCAGGCGAGAGTAGGCTTGGGCTCCCCCCTCCAAAATGTATAGATTCAGCATGTATCTGCTTGAATTGGAAGAGAGATGAAAGTAACTTTAGCTCACCAACGATATTCTCTGGAAACGCTTCCCACTCTTGTGGCGAGGCCGATGAGTCTTTGTAGTAATGGCAAAATCGACATTTTTTTGTACAAAATGGAAAATGAACGTATAGGGCACCTATCTTATTTGGAAATTTCCTGTTGATACTTTCAGCGATTTCAGAATATTCAAAGCGGTGATTCTCATCACCACCTGTTGCATGTAAATAAGGCTTGCCAATTACCCCATCATTAAATGACCTAATCTCGAGAAGGCGCTCCTCTATATTAAGCAATTTCAAAACTTCAACTGCTCGTCCAACATATTTATTCTTCTGAACTACTATCGGTTGTTTGCTGATGATAGTATCAAGATTAACCTGTAACTTCAGTTCTGCTAAATTGAATTCATAGTTATCCATGGCTGCGATCTCCTTAATTACTACCAGCTTGACGCAATTGGTGGCAGTAGTTGATCCAGAGCTTTTTCATCAGCAGAGATACTTGCCTCCAGAATCCTTAGGTTCTCAAAGAGCTCCAACATACGATCAGGAAGCTCTACAAGATGCAATATGTTATTGCTCTGTACTTGACGATACTCGCTTAAATACTGGAATAATGGCCATCCACCAATAAATACCTCCTTGCCGCATCCAGGTATTCTCTGTAAGAATATTTTTACCATTTCTTTGGTTGCCAAAGTCTGATTATTGTAATGAGAGAGTTTCTTTGCTTTCCTATCCGCTCCGTAAGTTAATTGTGTCATGTCCATTGGGCCAACCAAAAAGAGATCTACAAGGTTTTCAAACTCACTCGCCAGAGCAATATTACTGGGTACTTCTACCATCATTCCGATTTTCGCTTGAGATGGCCCGTAATCTCTGATCAGCTTTATTGCCATACTGACATCCTCAGGCATCCTACAGAATGGCAAAAGAAGATTTATGTTTGTAAAACCACATTCGTCTATTGCACGCTGGAACGCTTTGCAATCCAGAATAAATGCAGCCCGATAATCTTCATCAATTAGACGCGTGGTACCCCGCCAACCGAGCATTGGATTGGCCTCGCATTGAGTCTCGTACAAATTGCCACCGATGAGGCTTAAGTAGTCATCAGTAAGCAGATCGGCAAACCGAACATTTACCACCTTATCCGGGCACCGTGAAGCGAAAGCACAAATACTCTCGGTTAAAGTAGATATATAGAACTCTTCGGCGGAACTGAAGCCCTCAGATTTATTGCGAATCGCCTCTTCGACATTTGCAGGTAAATCACCACCGCGCACATAATCAGCTAATGCCATTGGGTGAATGCCAATGGCGTTACTAATTAAAAACTCCAGTCGCACCAATCCAATACCATTTAGTGGGAGCTGAAAAAGTTTGTCTATACCTGCAAGGGAACTAGAAACCAGATGCACCTTCGTTTTTGGCTGATATACATTCTTTAAATCATATGTAGTCTCTGAATAATCCAAAGCACCGAGCCAGGCTTCACCTGGCCGGCTATTGCATGCCACTGTCACTGTAGCCCCATCTTCAAGCGTGTCGAAGGCGCCCTCTGCGCCGAACAGCGCAGGAATGCCTATTTCGCGCAGAATGATTGCAATGTGGCTTGTATAGCCACCTCCTTCAGTGATTACCGCCTTTGCATTGCGTAGGTTACCTATCCAGTCGACATCAATATGCTTTGCAACAATAACATCCTCTGAACTAGCGACTATGTCCTTGGTTAATGCGTGCCGAACTTTACCAACTACAATACGGTCTGTTATAGGCTGGCCTTTAATGATGGGCGCATCAGTAAGATCATTTGGAAGCGTATAGCGGACAAAATTTTCATTGGATAGGGTCTGAACAAGAGGCCTTATTTGCACTATGATGAAGTATCCGTCCTCTGTCAGTACCCACTCGATATCAGCTGGTATTGCGTACTTTAACTCAAGATTTCGAACTAAATGGTACAATTTTCTAACATTGTCATCGGTAAGCGAAGGCATCCGAGCTGTCAATGAGTCATTCTCATCCCGGATAATACCGCCTTTCTCACTATAACCTTGTCTATACTTAAACTGTTTAGTGGTAATTGATTTTTTGATAATTGATTCGGTGTGTTTGTTGACAACAAAAGTATCCGGCGCTAATTCTCCAGATACTATCGCTTCACCAAATCCCAACGCAGATTGTATAACTACATTATTACTGCATCCAGTATCTGGTTCGCATGTGAATGAAACTCCAGATGCATAAGGCTTAGCCACAGGCTGAATTACGGCAGCCATTCGAATATCTTTTATTGATATTCCGCTCCGTTGTGCGTATTCAAGGGCATGTTCAGAGAAAACAGATGCGTAGCAATCCCTAAGCCTGAAGACTAAGTCATTAGCAGGGATATTGATGTGGCTTTCAAAAACACCCGCAAAGCTTGTTTCTGATGAGTCCTCTACAGTTGCAGAACTTCTCAAGCAATACCTGTCGGCAGGTATGTCCGTAATGAGATTCGCCAATGCTGTAAAGAGCCACTCTGATATCTCTTGAACAGATATACGTGATCGAATTTCCGTAAGCAGTAATTTCTTAGTCTCTGTATCTGCAGCAGCAACTAGGCGCTCAATCAATGGTTCTACACTAGCTTCATGGAGAAAATGTAAAAACGCATCTATCGTGATCACACCTGTTGGTAATGCAGGGAATCCATGTTGAAGAAGAAAGTTAAGGCCAGCTGCCTTACCACCAATATCATGGGTTTTCTTTGATGCTCCAGTCAGCAGCACACCGTACATATTGCAGTACCTCCTATGTATTTGAATAGCTGTAGAGTGGCCTGCCTCAACAAACCACAGCGAGTTTTCTTAAATCCATTACTCTATTTACCGCACCATTCTTGGTGTAAATAGTATATTATCTCCCAGGATAATTATTAATTAGTGCCTGAACGAAAACCCTGAAAGCCTTTAATAACGGCCATTCGGGCCATTCTAAGAAATGAAGATTTTGACAAAAGTACAATAATCGACCCATTTGCCCTCAATTTGGTAGATATTGCAAAAAGTCTCTAAAATCTTCTCCCCGTGAAATTCGCCGCTATCCCCTACCAGATAAGGGATAGCGAGGTTTTTATTCGGGCACTAATTAATAAAATAACTCATTTCACAGAAAATATACTACATCCATGAAGTGTAAGTCAACTTCCACCTGTATGAGCAGCCCTGAAGCATAAACCCATTTCCACCCACATGAGCTGAAGCAAGGGGGGCGACAATGATCAGAAATCAAGGAAGCCCGTCAAAAAGTAAACCAAAAGGACACCCATCATCTTTACTGGGTCAAGTAAACCAAAAGGACACCCATCATCTTTACTGGGTCAAGTGATGGAATTACGGTGACAGTTTACTAAATACACTAAATCGTCGGCTAATATCTTTTTTATTAGGGCCGCGTTTTCGAGGCTTTAGCTGTTTACCAG
>JBEVXT010000641.1:0-7282 GCA_040505955.1 Sedimenticola sp.
CCTGTCTGTCGGGCAGTAGCCGGTTAAATATAATCGACAGCTCTAAGCATGTAGAGCCGATGGCGGAGTACTTGCGGACGCGGGTTCGATTCCCGCCGCCTCCACCAAACAGGGAGTCTCTGGAGACCACTCCAGACCATCTAACCCCATGATATATATGGGGTTGGGTATCCCACCCTCCCCTCTTCGATTGGGCTACAGGTTGGCTCAAATCAGTCACATCCCCTCAATACATTAGATCGAGAAAAGATCTTTTCTTCGCTAGGTATCTCAGAAAGTAAACAATTTCTGCACGACATAGTTAAGCAACATGACATTCTCGCGGCAGATTTAGCCCGCGATTATCTAGAAACATCGAAGAAGCATGGCTTAAATTCTGCCAATCGGCGATTATTTCAACTTCATGAGCAACTCATGATCGGTGACCTGAATTTTTCCTCAAGTAAAAAAAGAGATCCGTAAATTTTGTAGCACTAAGGCAGAGCATTGCCGTCAGTTGATGGATCAGCACACAAGTACAGGTCGAGGCCATCATTGCCGAGCTCAGCTACGACAAATCGATTGAGCTTGGGGTTGAATGGCAGACCAACACTCCAAATAGCGGTTTTGGAGCAGAGATCAGTCTGTCACTGATGATTATCATTATGGGTGGCGTTGTACTTGCCATTGCTATAGCGATTCGCCTGCCACTATTTGAGATGAATCAGCTGGCGGGTTGAGATAGGATGTTTCTACATTTTTCCTGATTGTGCGCTTTTCTGAACTTCAATATATGACTTTTCTAATTGTTTCATGCCAGTATGGGTCGCTCAATCAAGAAGATCGCAGAGGAAGATATCACCCAGATGATCTGCAGAAATTGTTGAGCTGTAGAACTAATTATTTCATAGTGCACATTCATCGTATTGATATATTGATTTGATGACGGAATTCCGAAACTTAAGGTATAACAAGAACAAGGTTCTGTAAAACACAAACATATGGCATCAATACTACTAACATGGGAACTGGGCGGAAACGCAGGACATGTTCATCCTCTAGGTTGTGTCGCAACAGAGCTCATGAAGCGCGGACATAAGGTTTTAGTTGCTTTAAGGGATATATCTGCAGGCGAAAAATACCTTTCACCACTGGGTGTTGATATTATTCAGGCACCTATATGGAGTGGCCGTTTAAGAAAAAAAGTACCCCCTGCTATCAACTATGCAGAGCTACTTATGCAAGTTGGGTATCTGAACGTTGATCAGGTAACAGGTCAAATTCGATCCTGGCTTACACTGCTTGATATGGTGAAACCTGATCTTATCCTCGGCGATCACTCCCCCAGTGTATTACTGGCAGCAAGAATAGCCAAAGTTAATGCGGGCACCTTAGGCCCTGGCTTTGCATCCCCACCGGTTCTACCCATGATGCCAAGCATTCAACCTAATGCTGATTTCCCCGACGCGCGCTTTATATCAACAGAGATTGAACTACTTAATATCATTAACAAAGCACTAATTCGATGTGGAGGAGAATCACTTCGCTACCTTTCACAAATATTCGATACCACTCATAACTACCTCCTCACTTACCCTGAAACTGATCACTACGGTGTCAGGAGAGGCGTTCGCTACTGGGGCTTAGTTCAATCATCCAGAAGTGCTGATGAGCCATTATGGCCTACATTAGAAGGGCCAAAGGTTTATGTCTATATGCAGCCCAACGCTCGCTCATACGATCGACTGCTAGATAGCCTAAAGCAGCTTGACTGGCCTTGTCTTATCATCTCACGAAACATAAAACAACAACAGATTGAGTCACTAACAGCACCAAACCTAGCATTTAGCCCTGTACTGGTAAACTTAGAATCAGTAGCAAGAAAGGCAGATATCGTAGTAACGAACTGCAACCATGGAACGGTCATTGAACTGTTACAGCGTGGATGCAAACAACTGGTCATTCCATTACAAACAGAACAGTCGATGCTGGCCCATAGACTAGCAAGCCAAGGATTAGTCATAGCTAAAGGAGCAGGTTCTCCTAGCTATATAAAACCGCTCAAAGAGGTTCTCTATAATCAAATACTTCGGGCAAATGTAGATAAATTTAAAAACCAGTATAAAAAGCATAATCCAGAGTCGCAGCTCACTCTTCTGGCAGATGATATTTGTCGTAGAATCGTCAACAACTTGCCTACCTGACCATGGGGAATGCTCTAACGCTCAAGACAAAGCAGATCTATACCGACCTTACAGCACAATTATTGTTTATAATCGAGCTATAGACTTTTTGAAATGTAAATAATTACATCTTATTATTAAGATAATATATTGAAATTAAAAGTACCCTACAGCACAAAATAATCGATGGTATTTTCCATATAAAAACATCAATTATTCACAATATGAGCAGTCTTCTTTAAAAGGATAAAAGCTTTATGAAAATTGCAATATCAGGCAGCGCATGCTGCGGTAAAACAACTTTAGCACATTCACTATCACAAGCAATGGATTCAGCGCTTATTCCAGAGCAGTATGATGGATTTTTTGATCACTCTGGACGATATATCCAGCCAAGAAATGAGCTTATGGAGTTAATTGAAGGGGTGCTCGACAACAAACACCAACAAGAAGACAGGCATACCAGATTTATTGCTGACCGGTCACCGATTGATCTGTTTAACTTATGGCTATCACTTGACTTTTCAGTAAATAAAAAGAGAACAAATAATTTTCAGCAGAAGTGTAAAGTTTATTTAAAAAAATATGACCTTATCATCCTACCACCCTGGGGAGCTCTGCCAATGAAACAGGTAAGTGAAGCTCACTCATCACGTAAACGAGTTATGAAACCGTGGGTACAATTTCGCCATCACAGCACATTAATTGGTATAGCTCTACAATGGTTACCGGTTAATAAGCTGTTACCAATACCATCAAATATAATACACCAAGAGCAAAGGCTTTCTTTTATACTTAAGTCGTTAGAATAAAATAATAAAGCTATACCTAATATACTCAAAGCAACATAGATGTCATAGTGTAACGCCCTATACAGTTTTATGAAATAATCCAGTCACCACACTCCCATCCCAATAACAGCTCCAACGTCTTTATCTCATCGTGATAGATATCAAAAAGATAAGTTCGCTCACTTTGTGTCATTTTTCTTTCGTAACTAAGAGAGTTTGCAGTGACCAAAGATACGTGATTTACTCTGCTAACATCTAAAAAATTAAAAATACTATTCAGTGTAGCTACTCTGTCATTCATTAAATCATCACTTTTAATTATACATGTTTGTGATTTGTCAAAATAACACCAGATCTGAAGCAACTGCTTAACATAGAAGCCTCTATCTATATATGAAAAACGCCTGGACTGCTTTTTTAATGATTGCTGCAATATAACCTCTTCTCTCTTTACAGCATCTAAAAATGGCAACTTCTCACACCCCTTATGCCGCTGCATGTTCCAATGAGAATATGCCCGTTCAATAGGATTCCTTAGAACAACTATTATCTTCATCTCTGGATTATATTCCAATATACGATGTGGGACATCACGCAAATACATATAACTTGGTGTAACTTCACCATATATTTGATTACAGCGTTTAGAAGAAAACAATCTATGGTAACTAGAGTAATTGAGTTTATCAGAAATAAATGATCTATCTGTATCAAAATAATGTAATTCTTTAACTTTTGCCATGCGAATTTCAGGATGTCTCCTAAAATATATATCAAGGGAAGTCGTTCCACCCTTTTGACAACCGGCAACTATAAAATTGACTTTCACTAAGTTACTTAATAATCAATTAAAAAATACAGCGTACTGTGTACCTGAAAAATACTCCTTCAATTCGTCATAATTCTCAACCCTGTCCTTAATTTTTCTATGATCCTGCTTTGAAGTCATAGGCCTTATCTCCATGGGATCAACCCCAATAAAGTGTTGAATATTTGCCATTTCGCAAGAGAAATTAGTGCACATATCTTCATAGTAGACAGTCATCTGTTTATGATCAAAAAATATTGGCTCAATTTCAGATTGTCTCTTCTCAAGTGAAACAAAATAATCCATCATTTTTTGTGGTTTACAAAAAAGTCGTTTTTGTCGTTCTTTGGATGTTTTTTGATGGTACAGCCACCACTTCCCCGTCAGTTGCGCCATTGCATTAGAAACAAATTGTTCAGCAATATTTCTTCTCTGAAGTCTAATAACATGTAAATCTTCAACCTCAGATAGCACATCCCACACATTTACCCAGTGCTTATTAGGTTGGGTGAAAAATTGAAAATCATGTATTGGGAAACCTACTGCATGCACGCTCTTATCATAGGGATGGAAAACATGATTAGCGAGAATATTTTCCGGGCATTCTGTTACCCCATAAGGAAAAAATGCTGTTGCAGCATGATTAAATACCTCACCATGAACAATAATATTTGAATGCACTAACAGACTACTTCTAAGCATATGTGTACCACTCCTTGGAGTAGCAAAAATAATAAATTTTTTATACTTATTTGAATATTTTTCCATTGCTTTTTTGATACATTATCAATGTTATTTTCTTAAAACAAAAACAGCCTATAATCTGACTATTACTGCTAGTCAAGAGTGATGCATATAGTATCTATTGCCTCATTTTCCATGGATAGATAAAAACAATCAAACGCAGCTATTATTATGACTACCTCAGCCAGTATTCATATCCATGTAGCTACATCAATCTAGTATTTATACCCATAAAGAGCTATCTCATCACAGAATATTTCTGCAATTTTCTCTTTCTGCTTTGCATCAAGGATATCATGAAAACTGCGCTTATCTTCTCTGAACTTAGATTTAGCATGCGGTAAAGTAAGTTTTTTAACTATCCCTACCTGAAGTCTAACTTCTTCTAACTCATCTAGAAGACTTTCATACCGGCATACTTTATCTACAGCTATTAGCCCATTGATTGAATAAAGATTCAACCCTCTCTTCTTAAGTACAAAAGGAAGTCTGGATTCGATAAATTCTGACATTGAAGGACGTGGAATAGTTTTGAAACGCCAATAGTACATGGAAATCACTCGCTCCCACGGATTGCGTTCCACACAAAATTTATAATAACTATTCCATATATCATCACCAATATATGCTTTGACCTCTTTTGCAGTGATATGATTATAATAGTATGGTATTTTTTGCCACGGAGGCATCAAGCTCTTATATAATCGCAGTTTATCCTGATGAATTGAAATACGACAGTTCTGTACGCCGGGATAACCAAGTTCCTTTCGTTTTTTTTCATCTTCCTGGCAAAATTGAGTAATAATATCTTCAGTACCACAATATTTTGATAATGCAATCTCTACTGATGTACTTGCAGTCTTAGTAGTCTTGAGAAAGATATACTTATGCTTGTGAGAAATTATCATAGTTGTATCTACCTACCTTCCCGCTGAAACCTAACTATTTCATCATGCAGTATACCGTGCATAATCAACATAAATTAACTTTATATTAATTTCAACTCTCTGTAACCACTACGATACATTAGAACAGATCGCATTACGCTTGTTACCTCGTGCAATAACATGGTATAGCACACCAGAAAATGCCCATCAAAATAGTCTGGCGATTTCTTGCTTAATTCTCTTCTACTCCACCTGAGGATGCAAAACCACTTGGGACTGATGAGTAATGGGAGGCCTGCCACCCTTCCTTACCCCTTCTATTTCTCTTTGACTTTTGATATTGGGCTGCCCGTTCCAATACATTCCCTCCCGAGTCCAACAGGCAATGGACAGCTGTGTCATACAAAACATCGAACTTTTCTCTCTCCTGAACTGGCGTGACATTGCGTAGAAAGTGGCACAGATTCGCAGCTCCAAGTGGGGCCGAAGAGCGTCGTACACACATCAGCGTGAGCGGGCCACCACCACTGGTGGTCTCGTGCATAAGCGCTGGCGTGAACAAACCTACGCCATGCAACATGTCCAGTTTAAACTCGCAAGCCAGCTTTATCAGTAAGGCTGGCCCCAAGGCAGTGCGCGGCACCGGCCCCTGTGGCAAGGTTTGAAGACGTTCAAGGGCGCTATTCAGATAAATGTCGAGAATGTCTTGCTCTCGTTCAAACACCATCAAGGCGTTGTTCATACCCTCAATGGGCATAACTCCACCGTCTGGCATCATGCACAAAAACAGTTCATGAGCAAAGGCATGACCGCGCTGAACCTGTACATTAAGGCGCGAAGGAGCAAATACCAATAGGTCAGCATCCGCCCAGATGACACGCTCGTAGCCAGCATCCAGCTTATTGCGCATCCATTGGAGGCGGCAAATGTCGGTCACCGCATAGATGTTGCCGGCACAGCGCTGGCGGACCCAAGTGGGTGCCAGGGAAAAAAATTTGTCGTTAAGGAATTCGTAGTCCCACCTTTCTCCGTGAGCCCATGCTCGGACGCTTTGCAGGCAACTGCTAAGCCATTGAGGTACGTCATGGGTTCGAAAGGATTGCAAGACGATGGTCTTCGTGGGCTTGCAGTATCCAGTAATAACGCGGTTTCTTAGCTTTTCGGTTAATATAACGGCTTCCCCAAGAACGAATAGTGCACTATAGCGCTTGGATACCTGACGTCACGATTCCAAACAGTACTGGTAGTTTTCTGCGTCAATAAAGCAGGCATCCTTGTTATTCCCTCGCTGGATGATATGGTAGAGCTTCCCTGGTATGTAGCCTCTTGCCATTCTCAGCACAGCAGCTCCTTTGCATAATCTTTAACAAAACTAGATTTTTCATCAAGTAATACAGATCATATTGTACAAAATTATTCGCATGAAAGCATTGATGCCCACTTGCGGTTGCCGCAGCCTGCAGCCGCTTTCAATCGGCGCTTTGCCCACAAGGGTGTCAGTGTCGGCAAGACCTATGTCAATGATGTGGTGCGTAGACACCAGTATGAGATCCTTACGCTCCGAAAGAGATTCAAACATCTGGAGTATTATATTGTTAAAGAGTTAGAAGCGGCTAGATTGGGCATCAATACCTTTGATTCTGCCGCAACCGAACTGATCATACGCTCCGCACAAGGCAATTTACGGCTGTGCCGAAACTTGTGTTATGGAAGTTTAGTTGAGGTTTGCCGGGAGACCAAAAAGATCGTCACCATCACCCATGCCAACGGTGTTCTAGTGCAGCCACATTGGCGGCCCCACGAAGAGCTGATCAAGCAGCAAGTTGCCTAGATCACACAGCTAAAGAAATTCATCTCAAATTCCCGGTAGCATCTGACCGATACACCCGG
>JBEVXT010000642.1:0-37531 GCA_040505955.1 Sedimenticola sp.
ATCGGATTTAAGGGGTGGTTGACCTTAACTTTATTCGTTAACAGACTGTTTTTGTTAAACTTGTATTGCTACAGGTAGCGGCATTGGAGTCACTCCCCTATCTTTCTCAGGCGCCACCACTGTGGCGAACCTCGCAAAGGAAGGTAATCTCGCTGGCTGAGACTGCCGTAGTATTCGCAATATGCGAGTGCAGGGGCGCTATTGAAGTAGCATGCTATTATTCGGAGCAATAACTAATAACAAGTACCTAGCTTGGTCGTGCATAGACATGATTCCATGACATTAATAACAGTCAAAGATTCTGCGTGAGGGAGTGCAATTGATGCCCTGTCACACACTCACTCAATATAGTTGATCTGTACTGCTATAGGGGAGAATGCTCCCTAACAAAGGTTTACTTATGAATTATGTCCCAGCTATATGGAATATATGGATCTGATGCAGGCTTACGCATAATTTCTCCTGGATCATGTGGAATGGTCGCACAGTTCGCTACAATAGAAGTCTCTCTTCCAACCCCCTTCCACCCATTCCAGACGAGCGGGGGAACCGTAAGTAGACAATAATTTTCAGGTGAAAGAAAAAGTTCCTGGATACTGCCTCGAGTACTACTATTCGGTCTATCGTCAAACAGCACACACTTTATTGCTCCATGGATAACAGCGTAATTAAGTGTCATTTCTTTGTGCAAATGCCATGCTTTTACAACGCCTGGATATGTGCATGAAAAATAGATTTCACCAAATCTTGTGAATAACGAAGAGTCTTCACGCAACATATGCATTACCTTCCCGCGCTCATCAAAAATTTGCCGTAGCGGTGTAACAGCAACACCTTCTATCATAAAAACTCCGGGAAATAATCATATAACTGAGAGCGCGTAATAGCCTCTACATCCCTACCATCAATAAAATACTTGAACCACTCAGCTGTAACCTCCAAGGTTTTACCCCCCCCCCATCTAGGCGACCAACCAAGCATCTGCGTTGCTTTGTCACAATTAAGTTGAAGTAAGTTCGCTTCATGGTGTTCACCATTGGGACTCTCAATCTCTAGGGACCCCTTACCAATATGACGAATAATACTTTCAGCAACATCTTTGACTGTCCGCACTTCGGATGTTGAAGGACCAAAATTCCAAGATCCAGAGTATTTTACTGGGTCTTTTCGCAGCTTAGCCCCCAATAATAAATATCCTGAAAGAGGTTCTAGGACATGCTGCCAAGGCCGAGTTGCATTAGGGTTCCGTATTTTAATAGGAGTACTATTTTGTATCGATCGTATACAGTCTGGAATAATTCTATTTGCGGCCCAATCCCCCCCTCCAATAACATTACCCGCGCGGGTTGTAGCGGCGCCAAGATTCGAACGCAAGGAAAAATAAGATCGAGCATATGATGAAAAAATAATCTCAGCAGCCCCTTTAGATGCACTATAAGGGTCGCGCCCACCTAATCGATCGTTTTCCCTGTAGCCCCAAACCCACTCTACATTCTCATAGCATTTATCAGAGGTAATATAAACTAATGAACGTACCGACTCACACGTCCTCACGGAATCTAGCAAGTTTACTGACCCCATAACATTTGTATCAAAGGTCCCAGCTGGATGAGTATACGACTCTTTGACTAATGCCTGTGCAGCCAAATGAAATACAAATTCAGGCTGAAATTCCTGCATTTCCCTACTAAGTTTATCCGCATCCCTTATGTCACCGGAACGATGATGGATCATATAGCGCAGTTGAAGTAAATCAAAGTGACTGGGGGTGGTAGCAGGGTCTAATGAATAACCCATAACGTTTGCACCTAGTTCTTTCAGAAGAAACGTTAACCAGGCACCCTTAAAACCAGTATGCCCAGTAATGAAAACACGTCTCCCTGAATAAGATGCTAGAGCATCATGCATCATCAACGAATCCAAGGGGCATCTCCTGACTCATAAAGTGAATTGAGCAACGTATACTCACGACTAGTATCCATTGGCTGCCAAAACCCATCATGCTCGAACATCATCAACTGCTTATCCTTGACTAACTGTCTAATTGGTTCTTCTTCAAAAACCAAGCTTTCAGTTGAATCCAGATAGTCAAATAACTTCGGGCTTGCAACAAAGTATCCACCTGAGATGCGACCGGAAGTAGCTTGAGGTTTCTCATTAAATTCAACAACCTCCCCAGATGGCAAATTAACCATTTCCCCAAATCGGCCAGGGGGTCTTACACCTGTTACTGTAAGAACTTTTCCATGTGATTTATGGTACTCAAGTAATGCAGAAATATTTATATCACTTACTCCATCACCATAGGTCAACATGAAATCTTCACTGCCTATATAATCACGGATTTTTGATACTCTAGAACCTGTCATTGAACGTAACCCTGTATCTGCGAGAGTTATCTTCCAATCAGCCCCGTCATTTCTATTATGATAATTTATACCACCATCACTACCAAAGCTAATAGTCAAGTCACACGTATAGGCCTCATAATTCAAAAAGAAATCTTTTATTACCTGCCCTTTATATCCTAAACAAATAATAAAATCATTAAACCCGAAATATGAATATGTTTTCATAATGTGCCAAATAATTGGGTAAGAACCAATAGGAATCATTGGCTTTGGTATATCATCAGCAACATCTCTAATACGAGTACCATACCCTCCGGCAAGAATTACAACTTTCATTTGATATTTCTCTCAACTAGTTCCATATAAAGTAATTGATAATATTTTAAAGCAACATGGGCAGTAAAATGTTCTTGAAATCGTCTCATCCCAGATTCACCCATTTGCACACGACGCGGGGCATCAATGGCCAGCGTAGAAATAGCCGATGCCAATTCATCAACATCACATGGAGCAACCATTAAACCAGTCACCTCAGAAACAACCTGCTCAGGTACACCTGAAATTCTACTAGCAATAACAGGCTTACTCAGAGCCATTGCCTCAAGCACTACATTGGGGAAATCCTCTTGTCCTGTAGAAGGAAGAACTAATACGTCAAGGCAGGAAATGAAATTAATTACATTAGACTCATTGCCTACAAATTGGCAATGATTGACTAGATTATTAACAACCGCAATCCGACGTAACTTGTCACGCAACGGACCATCCCCTTCTATCAAAATTTTAATGTTTGGCAGGCAATTATTGGTATCACTTAGTATTTGCAGAAAAGATTTCAAGAGTACTTCATGGCCCTTATTTTGCCGAAGAATAGCAACTACGCCAAAAATAACCCCATTAAAATCAACTAAACCAAGACGATTAAGAGTATCCTCTCTTGACTCTGTGATTTCACGCACATCAATCCCATTATGAATAACCAAACATTTCCCCCCATCCAGTCGAAGCACCTTTTGCAATTGCATTGAAGCAGCACTTGAGCCAGTAATAAATCTAGTCACATAATTTGCGACCAACCTATCTAATGGGTAGTTTATCCAACGAGAGGGGCGAGAGTAATCAGCAGCCATATTATTGACCACCATTACGATAGAGCCAACACCGGACAATTTTGCAGATATCACCGCAATTCGAGCTGAGAGTGATGCAGGGTACCCAGCATTATTTACATGCAGAATATCAGGCCTGATTTTTCTAAACAGATTATACAATATAAAAAAATCAAGTATGACGATTGGTATAGAGAATATGACCCTGGAAATAAAGGAAACCCATCTTTTCAAAAAACCAAACCAGCCTTCCGGAACATGTATAACATTAGATGGATCATACAAATGCATGGGATAAACTGGAACCTCTAACTTCAAGCGATTTGCTAATCCCTCCGCGTATCTTTTAGAGTAACGATAACTAAAGCTGATTTTGAATTTTTCACGCATATCTTTTGATGATAAAAAATTAACCATCATATTTTCTGCTCCGGAAAAAAAATTGGCATCACTATGATAATGAATAGTTGCCATCGTTACTCAGCCCTCCGCACAACTAGAAAAATAATCTATTGTAATCTTCAATCCTTCCTCAATTGATATCTTTGGTGCCCAACCCAGCAAATCTTGCGCTAGCTCATTGTTTGCGCAGTAGCTCATTACTTCAGCATGGCGATACTCTATAGCGCCAAAGTCAATCCTATTCCCAACATCAGGTCCTATTAGGCTCGCTATTTTCATAGCCAAAGCATCTATTTGAATCGGCAATCCTGCACTTATGTTTATCACTTTACCCTGCAAGCCAGGCTCAACCAATGCTTTAAGAATGGCGCTCAACAAGTCATCAATATATAGAAAGTCTCGAGTCTGCTTTCCAAGTGACATCCCGAACCGCTCTCCCGAGACTAAAGCCCTGATCAGAGATGGCAAAAACATATCCATGTCTTGGCCAGGACCATAAACTACAGATGGACGTAAAATTACAGCCGGGAAATTTCTAGTAGCCACTAGTGCCTGCAATAAATTTACAACAGCAAGTTTTGAAACACCATAGGCACTAATTGGAGATTCCTTTATTGATTCCTTAAACGGAACTTGCTGATTACCATACTCCTCACAACTTCCAATATATAAGAATTTAGACATTTTTGTGAGACCATGACATGCATCAATAAGGTTCAGTGTCCCAAGTAAATTCACTTCGTAGTTAGTACGGTAGTCAGCCAGGGCAGTACCTTTGTTTTTTGCGGCAGCAAGATGGACAATATGGTCTGGCTTTATGTCTGCTAATACATTTTCAACCAATGATCGATCTGTTATGTCAACCTCATATTGATCTGCAATGGACGTTAAGTCATTACACGTCCTTCTAACGATGGCCATAACCTCGGTATTATTATCAGACAGCACTTTACACAAGTGCTTACCAACAAAACCATTTGCACCGGTAACTAGTATGCGCATATTTTATAGTATCACTTAGTTTAGAATAGAGGGGGAGGAGATATTCTAAATTATCTATTAAGCTCAACAAACACCACCTTTAAGCTCTCCTCATCAAAGTTCCAGATGGCAGCTATTTAATTTAATCCTGCAGCTGCACTATAGGCAACGCTTTAAATAATACGTTCATGACGACCTAGTCTTGGCCTGCTTTCTATCTGTCAAAAACGCCGCCGCAGAACGGTCATTTACTTTTTAGCCTACTTGATCGAGAAAAGTGGATAAATCAAGCTAGCTCGCAACAATAATCTGGTTGTTTTTCAGATAAAATGCATTCCCTAGTCACGAGCGAGAACAATAATAGACAGCTACCCCGTATTTAACTAGGAATAATCACAGCTAACTCTTTCGTCATCCTTTCTTTTTCTGCCTCTATGTAACTAAAATCCAGCGACACAGGTCTGTTGTATATCTCAGGCAACCCCAACCGTAAAAATAAATTATTCCTCCCATCATTGGACCTCTTACCCCCTTTGATATACATGCAACTAGAACCAAATATTAGTCCAGCCGCACACGTGTGCACCCTATCTGAAAAAACATACTTTGCTGATTTAAGAATAGACAGATACCCGTGCGGCAAATCTGAAAAATACATATTTGGTCGAGGATAAACAAACTTAGTACTTTTAAAGAATTTTATATTTGGCATATATGGAGAGCTTTTTATTCTCACAATCGGATATTTCTCAATTTCTCTCTGCACGGGAGAAAGCACTCTTCTCCGTACGCTCCACTCATTATTTGATCTAACTATTATTGGATCATGAAAGTATGAAAAATTATATACTACATAGTTGTCGTCTACGGGAACTGGCGTTAGTGCATTATTGAGATACATACTTGTACACAACCCATTATATACAACTGTATTCAGACGATTCTTATAGAGGTCATACGTCTTATTATCTCTTGTGAAAAAAAACTTAATGGGGTATTTGTTTAGAAATTCACCGACTAGATCAGCCTCCTCCTCTGAATAGCTGATAGCGCCAGCAGACAGAAATCCAATACTTCCCCCCCTTGCAACAATCGCATCAAATTTTTTTATATATATATCTAATAATACAGAACCCAATATAGGACCTGAAACAACTACCAGATCCAAATCTAGCTTCGAGATTAGATCATAATCAGTATTGAGCGAACTCCAATACACTTGTGGAGGGTCAGGGACAAAAAACACGTTTTCTTGGCCAAAAACTTCCTGTAATAGCCAAAGTGCACCTAGATTGTAAAAAGAATTACCAATATTTGTTGACCAGAATCCACCAATGTAACCTACCCTCATAAAATCGACCTCATCGTCAATTACTTAATACGAGCCAACCTCAGCGCAAACTAAAACTAGCGCACCGAATGTGACACCATACATGCTCTTCCGCTTAGATATTTTCTCAATCTAGTCACCTAATGCTATATATTGTGCAGTTCGGTGAGCATTCCCAATGACACTTCGCCTTCCGGGGCAACGCAGGTGTTTCTTACCTCTGATGTATTGGTTAACCACAGGGTAGGCCATCAACAGCCAACAGATGAAACCCTGCTTAGAACTCTGCAACTGCATAATCATTAAGCTCCACATAAACTGCAAACATCAGCTTTTTGCATGCTTGAGTAAATGCAGACTGAGTAATACCTCGCTGCAGAATACTTCGATCATGCAGTTGACTATAGAAGTTTACAACTCATACTGGGTGGCGATTTTTAGCAGGTTCATAAGAAAGAGGACAAGATTCGAAAACGGAAGACTGCGCTTGCGAGTGAAATCCTTACTTGATTCCCGATGGCGGATACCATGATCGTGAACATTAATCAGAGTCCGAATGAAACATAAGGAATTGCTTATCTGATCATGCCAGGGTGGATCTCTTGGTCAAGTGGTTATTCTGCTCTGGCACTTGAATCTAACGCCCTTGATGTTAATCATTTTAATGGAAACAGATAGTTGTCGCCAACTTAATAGCATTGATTCACACTCAGGATTCAGCGCCACACTATTCACCGGATTTCAATCCCTTCTTTCACCTGGCCAACGCGATGAATTCTTGGCTTTTCCCTTTCACATAGCTTGTCCCGAATAGCAGGGTCTCTCCGTCACCACCTCAGTGACGTTGTACTGACATTACAAAGCGTATCCGGCTTTGGCAGTGCTCATCGCTGTACTCCTAAAGTTAATGGCATTGGCTACTCACATACTGATCAATGCTTTTGACCTGTCCAATACAACATTTCATCTGTCCACGCACTACAAAAATCACTTGAAGCATTAAAGAAACGATCTTTAAATTCCCTAACTACATTTTGAGTTTTTGGTGAATCCCACCAAGTAAAGACATCAACATAAGCATCATTTAAAAACATAGCGGCTGATTCTGGTGTGTCATACAGTACTCCGACACTCCTTAATTTCTCAAACAACTTCCTTGCCTCACTACTCATACCATATCTATCACAATCAAAATAGAGCACAACCGGTACCCCCATAAAAAGAGCCTGTAGCCAAGTTGTTGATATATGATCTGTGACATATACTCTACATGTCACCAATGATTCACTGCAGTACTTTGAAGAATCGAAGCGTATTTTATTACTGAACTTATCACTCCACCTTTCCTTATAGTGCCAACCATAATCGACTGGGTACGGCCTTAGTAAAAAGAAATCCCTTGTTTTTTCATTAAGTTTCTCGAAAAATATAAATTGGCAGTCTAGCATTGTCAAAAAACGGCCAGAATTATCAGGGTGTTGAGAAAACACATAGCGACCATTATTAGTAGACACAAAAAGTATATCTTTAAAATCTATAATTGGTATTTTTCTTCTTCTACATGCGAGCGACTTCAATGACCTTAAGTATGCAGTTGGGAGCACTCGTCCTTTTCTTCCAATCTCATTCCAGCCATAGAATTTATTAACGTATTGACGCTCACAACTTTCGAGTAATCTATATTTCAAGATGCCATAGCCACCGCCATGTTGAAAACCTAACAACAGACCACCTTTACTAATCAAATTTCCTGCTAATATTTTGTATGCATCATTAGAAGCAAGACCAATAGCTGATCCAAGAACAGGAACGGATTCAAAGTCACTCATTCCCACAATTATTCGATTATAGTTTTCAAAAAAGCTAGCCGGAAAACATTTACCAAGAACTCTATTAGCCAGTTCATCATAACAATCAAAGACACGCACTTTTAGGCGTAAGCGTGCCTCCTCGTTGTATTTTTTACTACTCTGCTTGTTGAATACGATAGCAGACGGCGCAATAACTACACGACCTACGCTGCGAAGCAAAATTGCGAAAGCATCTTTTTTTGAGAAATACCCATCGAGTATTAATACAGGACTAATTAACTTAATCCAAGCCCTCAAAATTATCCCAATAGCATTCTTACCTGACACTAAGATTCTTTTTTTTAGCCGCACCATAAGTGATTCGCATTTTGCACGATCATTAGGCAAGTTCAACTCATGGCTAGGTGACCCATAATCTCTTACCTCAACACTAAGAACATCTGCAGCTTCAGCATATAGATACTGATTAAATACATCCGCCTGGCATTGCTGAATAAAATCACTTGATGTTTGAAAGAATATTCTTTCCAATTTTACATGCTTAACATAAATATTTGCAGCTTGAGATTGAGCGTTCTTAATATTTAAAGTTCGATCGAATATGACGGTAAGAAAATGAAGCAACCAGATATCAAGCAGTATCCCCCAGTACCTACCATCTTGACCAACACCATGGAAATCATTCAGAATAACACTTAGTTCATCTCGATATCTTGAAATACGCTTGTTAACGAAATCATGTATCTCAATATAATATTGATCATCGTTTCGACAGCTCTCTAATACTTTATAGTCAACATTATCAAGGCAGTCCTTGTCATTATAATCAATAACACCTGCATCAAGGAATACCACACTTCCATCAGCATCCCAACACTCCTTAATCCGAGTAACTGCTAAACAGGACTTATTACTCATATATTTCTTCGCACGAACAGCACATAATCCAGGCATCCAATATTAGAACTATTTTTAAAAAAACACACACACTATTTCTTAAATAGAAAACCAATTGTCAATGCAAACTTGTACTTCATTCCATCACATGACTCCATTGTAAAGCAGAACCGCGCGGCAGATCACAGGTTGCTTTTTTATTGAGAACCTCATCATAATACTTCGGCAGCAAACCATATCCTGGTCGGATACGTCTAATATGCTCTGATGTAAACTTCTCACCTGCCTTAATATCTTTTACTATATATATAGAACGCCTAAACTTCATACTCGCCTCTTCTGCCGATTTGCGTTCATAATCTACAACACCAATAGCTAACTTAGCATCCTTAGCATACTGACACAGATTCTCTAATTCATTTGGTTCAAGTGAAAACTCACTATCAGGCCCCTTGTCTTGCCGGTTTAGTGTGACGTGTTTTTCAATAATACTGGCTCCCAACGCAACACCAGCCACCGACACGACTGTACCCAACGTGTGATCAGAAAGCCCAGAAACAATATTGAACCGCGAGGCAAGATCTGTGATTGTTCTCAGGTTGGATTGCTCTACTGGAGCAGGATAACTACTTATACAATGCAGCAACGCAAGATCTTTACAGCCATTTTCTCGTGCAGTATCTACTGCCTCAGCAATCTCATCTAAACTAGCCATTCCAGTAGATATAATCATGGGTTTGCCAGTTTGAGCAACATACTTAATAAGCGGGAAATCAATAGCCTCGAACGAAGCTATTTTATAAGCTGGTGCGTTTAGATCCTCTAACAAATTCACCGCTGTTTCATCAAAAGGTGAACTGAAAATCGTGATTCCTACCTTATGCGCGTGATCAAACATCGCGTGGTGCCATTCGAATGGTGTTTGTGCCCATTCATATAGTTGATAAAGGTCATAACCGTCCCACAGGCCACCATGAATTTTAAAATCTTCCTTATTGCATTCAATGGTCATAGTGTCTGCGGTGTAAGTCTGAATTTTTACCGCATCTGCACCACGCAGTTTTGCCATAGTGATTGTTTCTAATGCTCGCTCAATATTACCATTATGGTTTGCGGATAGCTCAGCGATAATATACGGTGGATATTGGTTACCTATCTTTCGCCCAGCAATAGAAACTACCTGATTCATACTCCCTTATCCCCTTACTCGCTAACTGGCTCTGCTTTTTCACATCTTAAATAATAACGACACCCACGATAATCCATAAAAGCAGGAAATCGTTTAGAATCGGCTGTTCGCAGTAAATCAAACTGTTCTGCAATTGTTTTTTCTGGAAATATTCTGGAATTGTCAGGTGTTCGTTTTGGGTAATAGGTGGCTTCCTGATCATCCTGCAGCTGAGGTATAACAGATCCGTAATTATCAAGGGCAAAGTCAAGCATCTTTATCTCAATATCAAATAGCTTTTCATTTATCTCGTCTGCTAGCTCATGCCCTTCAAGGTGAAATATTTCTTTTCTCCAAATTGCCCCACTATCTATTTTATCTTCAGCCTCTAACAAACTTAATGTTATATCCTTCTCCCCCTCTAGGATTTGCCAGACATGAGGCGACCACCCCCGCCCTTTAGGAAGATCGCTAGCATGAATGACTAGTGTCACTGAGTACTTATTTCTAACTTCGGAGCCTATAAACTCATGGCAAGAGATAAGAAACAGGATATCTCCACCACTTAACATTTCCTTTGAATCAACTAGCTCTACTTCATGGACGGATTCATAGGACTGCTTCCACTGCAAAAGCCGAGGGTAAACTGGATGTTTAGCATTCGAACATAATATTGATACTCTCACAACGCACTCACCATACACTCAGCTACTCTAGCCGCCCCCTGACCATCAACCATGAGAAAACATCTTTCTGAGATTTTTGTCGCTAACCCAATATCATCAACCAATAGTTGCACTGAATTCTGTATGTCCTTAGCGGCAATCTGATTCACATCCCCAGCATCTATGGAAGCACCCGCTTTCGAGACCCCACGCGCAATACCTGATTGATTCTCTGCCATACAAATCGTCACGGTTGGCAGCCCAAGGCAACATCGTTCCCAAGTAGTCGTACCTGCAGCCCCAATCGCAATATCGGCTTCCAACATGCGTTCAGCCATATTGCTAGCGTCAGTTGAGATAGTGGCATTAAACTGTTGAAGACTTACCATTCGTTTTACACTCTCTAGACATGGGGACTTGCTACCCAATACCACATCGAGCGTAGGAGGCATTGCCCATGAAACACGCTTGATGCCTTTAAGTGCAGTAATTGTCGCATTTCTTGGGTCCGTACCCCCCATGGAAATGAGTATACGGTTAATTACTTTATAATGCTTTCGTCTTTCAATAGCATGCGATCTAAATTCTGCAAACTCCTGACGCAATAGCGCATAATGAGATCCCGTTAATACACGAGTGCGTTTATGAATTAACTCATGGTAGACCTTTTCATCTCGGCCGTAAGTTTGATCCAGCAGAAGATCACAATCGAGGTCACGATCGGCAAGATCATCAATTACAAATATCCGACCTACTTGGCTGCACAAGCTACGGTGCCAACGTGCATCGAGAGCGTAGTGATCCACTACTAGCCAGTCCGGACTTCTCCCATTGATGGCTGAAATGGTTTCCTCTGCATCCTGTTCCCAGGTTACACCTAGCCACGCAGCGTGAGCAACGTCGCCTCTACACCGCTGAAAACCTGACTTCAGTTCCGGCAACAAAAGAACCTCATGCCCCTGTACCAGAATTTCATCCGCAATGTTACCTTGATGCATCCGAGTGATGAAAGTCGTTTTGACATCTAATCGTTTAAGTACCTCTGCGAGGGTAAGGCATCTCATAACATGGCCGATACCCATAGAAATAGAGGCATCGACGCGAAAAACCACATGCATAGAAACTCCTCTATCCCCGGACAGAAAATACCGGACGAATGATGGGAATATCTAATCGATCTTCCACGCCCACTATTTTTACTTCTTCTGCAATCACGGATAGAGCCTCTTTGTATGCATTCACCACAATAGCAACGTCGGTATCATTGTGTGCAAAGCATACATTGTGACTGCCATTCAGTAACACATCATTCCCGATCATTTCTCTCAGTAACAGTGTCTTCAGCACGTCCTTGTCGGCATTCGGGTGATCCTTAAATTGCAACAGCATCCACGGCGCCTTACCTGCCAGAGAAATGTATTCATCCAACTCAAATCTAGACAGCTGTTCCTGTACACCATTAGCTAGCTTTTGCCCTGTCGACCAGAGTCTATCAATTACCGGTTCTCTCTTGATCTTGTCGACTACCGCAATTGCCGCAGCAAGAGATAGGGCCTCCCCACCAAATGTACTGGAGAAAAATATCTCTTTCATTTCGTGCATAATCTCTGCGCGTCCAACTACAGCAGAAATTGGCATACCGTTCCCCATAGCCTTACCAAAAGACGCGAGATCCGGGGTAACACCAAACAGTTCCTGTGCGCCACCTGGCGCATAGCGGAAACCAGTAATCACTTCATCAAAGATTAAAAGCGCACCATGCGACTGCAACAACTCTTTAAGCTCTTCAAGATAACCTGGAAATGGCTCCATAATATTCATTGGTTCCATGATCATGGCAGCAACATCTTCAGAGTAATACTCCAGATGGTTACGAACCGCATCAAGGTCATTGAATGGTACTTTGTGTGTCAATTTCCTCACTGCTTCCGGTACACCTTTGGAACGGGTGGTGGCGCCAATGTACCAATCCTGCCAACCGTGATAACCTCCAGCCAGAATATGGTCACTGCCAGTAAAAGCGCGCGCTAGGCGAACTGCCGCCGATGTTGCATCCGTACCATTCTTTCCATACCGAACCATTTCAGCACACGGAATCATCTCTACCAAACGTTCGGCGAGTTCAACTTCAAGTTTAGTTGCCAAACTAAAGGAGATACCATTCTCCATCTGCATTCTTATTGCAGCATCCACATCTGGATCACAATAGCCCAATAGAACCGGCAGTAGACCACAAACTAAATCGACATACTCATTATCATCGACATCCCAAACACGTCCACCTCGACCCTTGTCAAGAAAAAGTGGAGTCTCTCCTTGTGGGTACTGCATATTACTCTTACTAAAAGTTTGAGAACCCAGTGGTATAACCCGCTCAGCTCTCTCCAACAAAATTTGGCTTTGTGTATAACGACTATTATTCATTGATCTCACCACCAAGCAGATCAATTGAAACCTCTGCCTCGGATGATTGATGCGCAGCCAGCACTACACTAAGAGCATTGTAGCCCTCTTCTGCTGAGGCTAAAGTATTTTTCTTTCCCTCAATTGCAAGTACAAACTCTTCGATGAGTCGCTCATAAGGCAATGAAGCATCCACCGAGTCTAGTGATAATAGGTTTTCCCAGTTACCCGTTTGTTTATCAAACAACCTGACTATACATTGCTCTGGCACTTTCCCTTCACTTTGCCAGATAAGTGTTCCATCTGTTCCAATTATTTCACAGCCTCTTCGCTTACACTGTTGCAAATAATCCATAGTCAAGGTCAACCGGACACCTGACTCATGCTTGATCATCACAGTAGAGTAATCTTCTACATCGATATCCAAATCACTTAATGTCGCCACATGAGAAGACACTGAACTCACTTTGCCAAATAACCAAGACATATAATCAATTTCGTGGATCGAATCTAGCAATACACCACCACCCTGATCTTTATTTGCGGCATATACCATACGATAGTCAGTATCTGGCCTCATATTGGGTAGATAATTTCCCACATGCCCCCGAGCAAACAAGGGCCTTCCGATTCGTCCAATATTTTTCTTAAGGACCTGAACGGCCTGGTGAAAACGCATATTAGCAACTACATAAATCCGCACTCCATTGTCCTCAGCCTTCTCTATCATAGATTGCACACCATTGAGAGAATGTGAAATGGGCTTCTCGATTAGTATCACCTGAACATCATGCTCGATAAACATTTCAGCATAAACGACATGCAAATGATTAGGCAGTGCAACAATCACTCCATCTGGTTTCCAGCCCCAAACTTGCTCAATATCAGAAAATGCCCTGACACCGATATGCGATGCAACTTGCCCGAATTTTTCTAAATTAGTATCTAACAACGCTACTTCTGCATACCTTTTTATATTTGCTGCATGTCGACTTCCTATAGAGCCTGCCCCAACGACCAATACTTTCATTTAATACGCTCAGCATAATAAGTCACCAAGTCAAAATCGTCTTGTGTATCAACATCAACAGATCGGTTTCTGGGCATATCATATCCACATAAATTTTGGCCGTAAAATGATTGCTGTTTTATGAAAGCGGGGACAGAGACCGCATAGGTACTTCCATTATCTACACATAACTCACCCACGGTATCAGCTCTTGCTGATATCAGTTCAGGCATAAAAGGAGCCAAGGCATCGCCCCCCCACTTTTTAAGCGCTTGGTGTGGTGGTAGGTCGTATTGTGTTACTGCTAGAGAAAAATCACATTTACCAGGATCCAACAAGGAAACTACTTGTTGGATATCCTTGCTATTACGTAGCGGTGCGGTCGCATACAATACGCACAATACATCATAGTTTTTACCATTGAAGGACTCTCGCTTTAAAAAATCAATACAAACATCCTTGATCGTTGCACTATCTGTTGCCAACTCAAGGGATCGCACATCTATCTCAGCTCCATACTCTTTACTAATCTGTGCGATTTCTTCATCTTCGGTAGATACCACAACTCGATCAAATAGGCCGCTGGAATGCGCCGCATTGATCGTATATGAAATCATTGGCTTGCCTAAAAATTTCATAATATTTTTTCGTGGCAACCGCTTACTCCCACCTCGAGCAGGAATAAAAGCAACTCTATTCATGTGCAACTACCCAAGAAAATCATCTAATTTCAATATTTCACCAGCCTGAACATCCCGACTCAACCTTCTATCTAAAATAAGTTCATAAAGATCAGGCGGAATCCCAAAACCAGGCCTCCGAAATTCCACATCACAATCTCCAAGCCGTGTACCGGCCTTCGCAGCACCTTTTAAAAAAACACTTCTCCGTATAGCTTTCCGTGTTTTCTTTTCTTCCTCATGGAGAATGCGGCGACTTGAACCAATCCCTATTTCCACTTCACGTATAGTTCGCACAAATTTTTTCATTTCCTGAGGCTCTAGCGAAAATACATGTTCCACACTACGCGTCATTCGATCTTCTGTAATTGTCTTTTCTACTAAATTCGCACCCATAGCTACAGCAGCAATATCCATCTCGGCCCCGGGAGTGTGGTCTGAATAAGCTACAGGGTAAGGGAACATTTGCTTTAACGTCAGGATGATACTGAGATTAATACTTTCCAATCGTGCCGGGTAACCCGATGGACACTGATGTATGACAATATTTTCATTACCCTCTGAACGTATCGTATCAATAGCGGATTCAATTTCACCCAAAGTTGCCATACCAGTATCCAACTGCAAACACATTCCTGTTCTCGCAACTTTGCGTAAGAGTGGAAAGTGATTTACATCAGCAGAAGCTATCTTAATAGAATGACAGCCTAGCCCTTCTAGAAAATCAACATCATCATCAAACCCTACAGTGGCAAAAAATGCTAAGCCAAGCGAATCAGTATAGGCTTTTATTTTACGCCATTCGGATTCTGACAAACTACGGCGCTTGAGAATATCATAAAGAGGCTCTTCTATAGTTTCTACCTCTTCAGTATCACGATTTACGAGAACGCCATAAGAGAAAAGTTGCTGCTTATCAGCCACCAATCTGTCGGGATCAAAAATTTGAAACTTAACTGCATCAGCACCTGCCTCTGCGGCCAATTTAATAAGCCGTTTTGCAGATTCAAATCCATTATGAGTTGGCCCGATCTCATAGGTTATATAACAGGGATGCTTATCACCTATTGCCCTGCCTCCAATATGAAACATATTACCTCTCCTCAAGAAATTTAAGTGTGTCTTCGATCTCGTTAAAGATTTTGGGACGTCCAAGTCCCCAAAATCGACTCGATCTTCGACAACCTATTACTGCCCCGGCCGTCCTGGTCACTGACCGCTACGCGATAACATCGCAAGCACGTTACCGCTTCGCAGTCAGCTCCCAATGACTGGACGCCGTGTTCGGATGCCTACTTTGCTTCCCCTCTGGCGCGCTGCGCGCACGACGGGTAAGCAGTGCGGCCTCACGACTACCGGGGATTACCAGCCTTCGCTTCGCTCTCCATGGCTGGCAGCGACTGTTAGGGCTGCGAAAAATACTGATTTGTGCCTGAAAAAAGCAGACGATTGCGCTGGATTAATGTGGATCATTTTCTCCACAAGGCTGTTTCCCCGCTCACTACTCCGCAGGTGGTAGTGATTCGCAGTTGCGCATTTAACGAAGGTACACCCCTGTGTGATTCGCCGAATGGGGCAGCGGTTGTTATCCGACCACCTGTAGGCAGTGTCTGCCCAGCAAGTCAGGCTAGTGGATTTGACTATCCTAAGTCACCCAGGGCTACCTGATATGACAGGCCAAACCAGACGCTTTCGAATACAAGCTTCATGCAAGCGACTCATGTAGGACACAAATGACTTTTTTCAGGTCAGAATTCGTCAGTGTCGGGTACATGGGAATGCTTAGCGTTTCCTTGTGATAGCACTCCGATTCTGGACAAAAACCTGGCTGGAATCCCATTGCTTCGTAATAGGGTTGTCGGTAAACAGGTATGTAGTGCAGATTGACATTAATGCCGGCTGCTTGGAGCACGTCGTAAACTTGGCGCTGGCTTCTGTCGTTTTTACCCTGTTTTACCCGAATCGGGTACAGGTGATAACTGGAATAACTGTCGGGGTGCTGCCACGGTATTTGTATTGGCAAATCGGCAAGCTCATCATTATAGCGGTTAGCGATGCGATGGCGCTTTTCGACAAACTCATCTAATCGGCTCATCTGACTCACGCCCAGGGCCGCTTGAAGGTCGGTCATTCGATAATTGTAGCCCAGCCTGATCTGCTGATAATTCCAAATTTCATCAGCAGGCCTGGGGTGCATTTCATTGGCATCGCTGGTGATGCCATGACTACGATATCGCAGCATGAGATCGGCCAATGCAGGATTATTGGTTAGCGCCATACCACCTTCCCCTGTGGTTATTATTTTTACGGGATGAAAGCTGAAGATAGTAATATCGCTGTAGCGGCAGTTGCCGATATGCTCAGCTTTGTATTTACCTCCAATGGCGTGCGAGGCATCCTCGATAATCTTGAAACCATATTTTTTGCTCAGATCGTAGATACCGGCCATGTCACAGGACTGACCACACAAATGTACCGGCACCACAACCTTGGGGAGCTTTCCGGCTTTTTCAGCCCGAACCAGTTTCTCGGCAAGGTTATCCACACTCAGGTTGTAGGTAAGCGGGTCAATATCAACAAAGTCGACCTTGGATCCGCAGTATAATCCGCAGTTGGCGCTGGCAACGAAGGTGATTGGACTGGTCCATAACCAATCGCCGGGACCAAGATTTAACGCCAAGCATGCAATGTGCAAAGCCGAAGTGGCGCTGTTGACAGCTACCGCATGTTGGCTGCCGCAGTAGCTAGCAATAGTTCGCTCGAATAAGGGAACGGAAGGACCTTGGGTAAGACGGTCTGAACGCAGGACTTTGATCACTGCATCTATATCTTCTTCGGTTATTTCGTGTCGGCCGTACTGGATCATAATTAGCTCTACTTGCACAGTTTGTGATGCTTGCTTCAATAAATCGTATAACTAGGCCATGTAGCTAGCGCCTTCAAGCACCTTTCATCAATAAGCTCGGTATTTTCTCTATATACGGGTTCGCAGCCGATATGCTCTTTGTACGTCACAGCGTTTATAAAATTACTAGTGCCATCTAATGTGATAGTTGTTATGTCTATAAATTCTTTTGCTATTGCAAAAAAATCCTTATTGTAGTTCTCGTGCTCATGGGGACGAAAAATTCCTTTCCCTTTTTCATACCAATGCCAGTTGCGACTTGGTACATGCGTGTAGTCGAAGCCAACGAGATATATATGCTCAAAGCCAAGGTAGATTGACAGAAGTATAGACATGTGAATAACCCCACTAAAGCAGGATATTCGCTTACTTATATAGTCGGCCGGCAATCGATCATCAGGAATATCCTTGAACATATAGAACAGATTATCCCCACCTATAAATGGGTAGTTACTCAAGTTGAAAAAGAAATTTTTATCGGGGTTGTTAGCAATCAGTTCACGATATAGAGCAGACATCCCATTCATATGCCTTCTTTGAATAGATTCATACCCAAAAAAGTGGCTAAAAAAATATGGTGCTGCGACAACACAGTATCGACAGTCCAACTTGCCAAACTCTTTATGCAAAGGAAGGTAATTAGATGCTATAGCCACTTTATCATCAAATAGGCTCAAATCCATTGATTTGATTGAGATACCATCACCAAAAACATAGCAAGAATCACCTTTATGGATATTGTGGAATTTTCTTACTTTCCCAAGCACGGGTTTTGACACCTGATATATCAGGTCTTTAATTGGGGGCTTTATCGTTGGCATAAATTATAACTCGAGTGTAGCAACGCTTGATTGTCCATATCTACCCGCTGTGCCAACGCCGAGCTTAATAATACTTTTTAGCTGTATTGTTTGCTCATCTAGCACGTAGCACCATTTACGCCGCGGCTCAACAACATCAAGATTATCATGATAATAATTCCCCTCATGTGTTTTAATTGCCAAGAATGGCTGAGGTCCAAATATCTCCCCACCTAACACTTCCACGAAAAACCTGTTGCCAATTAGTTCCACCCCCAACTGTGGCGAAGCTTTATCACTATATCCAAGTAGAGAAACTGCGGCCTGTTCTGCACCTGCATATTTAACAGCCACATCAGGGAATTCGTTCTTAAGCGTGGACAGCATACGCCGGACAACATTTACATCTGGTCGAATATCGCGATAGTCATGATCAGCAAAAGAGAGAATTGCCGCCCCGCTCACTCTCGCTTCCGTGAATGCTTGACGAACATGGTTTTGAGTCAAAGAGCGAAGCCTTGTACCCACATTTAGGCACCGAAAGATAAAACGCCGGCATGCACCCTCCTCCTGATAATCATCATGGCTGGGGTGGTAGCCCCGCCAAGTCTTCGGTGCACGCACCCAGTCCCCAAAGCGCCTCCCTGATAAGTCGGGTTGGTCTTGTGGCTCCACGCATACCTGATTAGCGTAATCAAAAGGTATCCATTGCTCCAAGAAAGCGTTTGAATCTGGCCGCTCAGCATGAAAACCCGGCCGATTTACCACAGGAAACCAATCGTCATCCAAAATTCTACGGCATAATATTTGAGTCAAAACATCGTAGCTATTCAGATAACTGGTTGCGGCCTGTAGAGGATTTCTTGTTAGTGACAATGGATGAAAATGCCAATTAAGCTCATCCTGTTCGCAATCAGACTCAAATAATTTTGATTTATAAAACCTGAATATATTTCCATAGCCAACATCCTTGTGCCGAGGATTATCCAGATAACGCATGTGATCCATACAGTGCCATGAATAGATCCAGCCATTACCGAAATCGTCTACATCCTGTCTGCGAAAATCATCTGATAGCAACTCATCAAGCATTCCTTCAACATCACCCCAGCTAGCATTATATCGAAGCAGCTCTGGCGCAAAACACTTAGCAACAGCCTCCTCATTCCCACCCAGATCAACCTCACCCCTTTGCAAGCGCATGAGGTTATCTTTTGTCGGAGCAAGTTTTACTCCAAATATTGACCATAGGCGTTCAAAAGTTGCATCAAGGGTTTCATTCAGCGGGCCCTCTGTGTCGATGCAATGGACCACGTAGAGTATATTTTTAGCTACCACTCTCAATTTATTCCTATAGACTCAAACAACTCTTTTGCATTGCCCTGTCCAGCTTGTAAAGCAGCCCTTGTTGCTGTTATTGAATATCTATCATCTAAAGCGCCGGAGAGAGGTAACTCAGCTTCAGGTTGATCAATAACCTTATGACAAATAATCAGGTATTCATAACCAACAGGTGCAATATCATTATTATGGATGCACTTTTCATATTTCAGTAACCCAAAATCACCCCGGCGCGGGAAAATAAATAACTTTTCCAGCACAAAACCAAACGTTTTGAGGTTTTTCAAAACAATATCCAGGTTTGTAAACCTGCCAGGAAAACCCTTCAAGAATGCATTCTTTTCGGCTTTAAATGCAAGAACATCATCTGGGTAATAATTGCTATTCTTTCCACTAAACAATAATTTCCCGTCACTTTTAAGGATCCGATTGGCTTCCTTAAAACCTTTTGCATGATCAACCACATCAAATACTGCCCAGCAAAAAACAAAGTCAAAAAAACTACTGTCGAAACCCGTATCTTCAGCGGTGCCTTGATGAACTTCAACATATGGTTCAAGTCGCGCCTTCTCTACCGCAAAAAGGTCAGGATCAACGCCATATATATGGTCAAAATAATCTGAGAGGGCACCATGCATGCGCCCAACGCTGCAGCCAAGATCGAGTACAGAGCACTGTCTTTTTATATTAAAATAATCCAGAAAGTGCTTAGCCTCCTTAGCACCAGCAATCACTGTTCCGTCCACTGACTTATTTACTGCAGATGCCCAGTATTTTGTGTACTCCTCTCCAAACTTCACAGCTTTTTCCCTAATACATAAATAGTTTGGGACATTGCCTGATATTCTTCGTTAGCTTCATCACGAATCCAAAATAATGGGCGACTTACCCATCTCCACAAGAATCTTACCGATGCCAAAAGCACTCTATTTTTAATCTTGTACGCAACCAAAGCCTCAACAAAAGTTATTAATGCGTAAGCCACTCCTCGGCATGCGCCGCTATCGACTATCTCAAATCTCCCTTCAAAAAGATTATGTAACCCGGGCGTTGTCCAACGATGGTAATCATATTTGTGATGCCTCAAACATACATTTGGTACGCTTAAATAAAAATGTCCTCCTTTTTTTAAAATTCGGAACACTTCATCAATGACTGGTTCGTAGTCGTAAATATGCTCGAGTACACTATTTGATACAACCAACTCTACTGAATCATTGACAAAAGGAACATTTTTCAAATCTGCAACTATATGTACAGAAGAATAAACACCTAAATCAATATTTATAAATCCATCATATTTATCTTGGCCTGAACCAAGATTAATCGCAACTCCATTAACTCCAAGATTCTCTCGCAGGTCTATGATTCTTGGACCGCCCAACTTATCAACTTTTATCGGTTTTGGATCATCTTTAAAAAGATCGAACCCGGCACTAGCATCTTCCCATTTTTTCTCATTAATGCAATCTTCAGCGGCAATTATCTTTCCGCCACTAGAAATCGGGTAAGTATGCCCACAAGCTCTACAATTTAAGGCTTCATTATGAATATCCCAATCACTCGCACCGCAATTAATGCATAACAGTGATGAAATATTATTGAAAATGGGATTTATCATTTAGTTTCCTACACTTAGTATAATTTGTGGGATGACGACAGTATTACAAATCATCCTTTCACCAGCAATTTAAGCCGCCATCTACGACAATATTTTGCCCGGTAACATAACTAGATGCATTCGATGCTAAGTAAAGTAATGCGCAGACCATCTCATGTGCCTCTGCCATTCTATTCATTGGAACCCGACTTGAGTATCGCCGCCTAAATTCCTCATTTTGCCCGCTTTCCGTGCCACCCGGTGACAGCGTATTCACTCGAATACCTTTTTCAGCCCAGTAGGTTGCCAGATGTTTAGTCAACCCGATCACAGCAGCCTTGGATGCGGTATAGACTGCTGGTGTGTTGATCTGCCGGTTCAGGTAAAAAGAGCCCTCATAGATACGATGATCTGGTGCCATTACGCCGTAGATCGAGGCAGTTTGGATGATACTGCCCCCTTTACTTTGCGCCACCATCTGCTTGCCAACTGCCTGCGCAACCAGAAACATGCCGTCTATGTTGACAGCCATAATCTTGCGCCACTGATCAAGGCTGTACTCCTCGAATGGCGCGAAGAATGCATCCAGGTCATCCGATTTACCTGCGGCATTGTTGTGAAGAATATTTATTTCTCCAAATTCTGCAGTAACTGTTGTAACCATTGCGTTCACAGAGATCGGATCCGATACATCACAACCCAATCCGATAGCCCTTATCCCGTAACGTCTAATAAGCTCTTGGGCTAATTCCTGGGCCTTTTCACACTCCAAGTCCACCACTGCAACACTGGCACCAGATTCAGCCAGCCCGGCACAAAAATATTGCCCAAGGATGCCGGCACCACCGGTTACAACGGCAACTTTGCCACTCAAGTCGAACAAATCCCGGTAAGAAATCTCACTCATAGAAGCCATATCTTTTTCATCCACTCGAACCAGCGTCATAGTTTCTGTTCTCTGGCATTCGACAGACATTCAGCAATCCGAAAATCCAACAGCGTGTCAATATCGATTGATCTTTCTATCGGGACATGAACTGACCGCACCCGCCCGTCAAACACAGCGTTGTGGGCCATGATAAACTCAGGACGAGCGACATAGGCAACGGTCGTCATATCGAAGACAACTGGCGCATCCTGTCGGCGCACTAAAGTCGATTGCGGCGGCATAACCAGCCCGACACTGCCATCGACATTAGTTTTTACCATATTGAAATATGGGCTACGGTGGGCATCGGTAACGGTAATGACCATATCTGAATCACCTTTTTCATATACATCCAGGCAATTTTCAATATCGATGGGTAATCTCAAGGGTGCCGTGGTAGGTATCGAGACCATCGCTTCCGGCAATGCACCATCCGTATCCATCAGATAATTTAGTGCATGGCGCCAGGACAACCACTCGGGACTGTCGTCGCGGGCAAGCTGTTCTGGCCGGATAAACGGCACCTCTGCACCATACTTACGAGCCACATCAGCGATTTCCCGTGAGTCCGTTGAGACGATTACCCGCGCTATCCGCTTCACCGCAAGTGCCTGGTCAATTGACCAGGCAATGAGTGGCTTACCACCCAAAGGCCGGATATTTTTACCGGGCAGCCCTTTTGATCCGCCACGTGCGAAGATAAAGGCAACTGTATTCATACAGATCCCCTTGCCACCTCTTGCGTATTAATAATCTGCACCTGACAGCCCTTTTCTGACGCTTGACGTGCCGCGTCAATGATCTGCAAGACCTTTAAACCGTCTGCACCTGTAATCAATGGGGATTGCTGCTCGCTTGAACAAGCCAGAAAATGCTGCCATTCGGCCAAATAACTATCATCGCGCTGTTGTTGATGATTAAACAGTTCCCGCCATGCCTTCGCACCTGCCTCGAATTGCTCTACCACCGCCGTCAATCCATTCCAGCGCAGGCTTCCTTTTTCGCCAATTGCGGTACAAATACGGGTGGTGTCGCGACGAACAAAGTCCAGGTTCACGGAACCGATTAGCGTTTGCCTGTCAGTCATAGGAGAAAAACCGAGTATGAGATGTGCAGAATCCTCAACATCGATCTCCAGACTACTTTGCCGGCTGAGTGTAGCCTTCACCCAATCCATTTCTCCGAAAATCCACCGCAAGTAGTCAATCTCGTGACTGAGTTCTAGCAGCGCGCCACCACCGAGTTCCCGACGTGCTGAGACGCTCTGACGGTAATCGGCACCTGGACGCCAAGATGGCAAGTATTGCCCGATTTCGCAGCGTACAGATAACACTCGGCCAATTACATTCTCATTTAACAGGTCACGGAACCGTTGCAGTGACGGCAGAAAGCGAAGATTATACCCGGCCAACAAAACAACTCCCTGCTCACGGCAGGTTTCAAGCAACAACGGTACGCCATCGGTCGCTGCAGCCAGTGGTTTCTCAACAAGAAGATGCACCCCCACCCGGGCCAATGCCAGTGCCGAGCCCACGTGGTGGGTAGCCGGATTTGCGATGACCGCAATCTGAGGCACAAAAGCGACCGCCTCTCCAAGGCTTGAAAAAACGCCGTTTGCATATTCTGGAATTGTTGCACACACCTGATGCCGCAAAACCCGGATATCCGCATCAGGCAAAAATCCCCGGGCTAATCGCAAATGACGCTTACCGATGCTGCCGAGGCCTACAATTAGAACGCGCTTAATCAACTCGGCACCCATTCTCACTTGCACCATTTCGGGTCATTATTCAATTTTCTTGGCAGTTTGAAAGTTGGCATGGGTCAAGTCATCAGGCCTACCCACATCCAGCCAAGGCTCATGCATCGGATAGGCGACCGTGCGTTTGGCTTTTGCCTGTAGGCGTTCAAATAGCGTTGGCATATCACATGGGGCTTCTGCCGTTAAGTCATTCAACACGTCCGGAGATAATGCATAGACACCAGCATTGATATGACTACGTGCTACAGGCTTCTCCTCAAAGCCGACAATTTCAACCCCTTGCGTCTGAACCACGCCAAAGGGATGCTGCCATTCGTGTACACGCACTGCCATGGTTGCGGTCGCATCGTAGCGATTATGGAAATCCAGCAGCTCTCCGTAACGAATATCGGTAATAACATCACCGTTGGTCACCACAAACGGTGCATCTGGCTGAGGGTTTAACAAACCCAGTGCGCCGGCAGTACCCAAAGGTGATTTCTCGCGCAGGTAATCGATCTGCACATCCAGATGATCTCCATTGCGAAAGTGATCTTCAATCATGTGGCCCAAGTAATGAATGGCCAGCACAAAGCGGCTGAAGCCCTCTAACTTGGCCCGCTCAATGATGTGCTCCAGCATCGGCTTGCCAGACACCATCACCAATGGTTTAGGGCAATTTTTTGTGTGATGGAGAAGCCGCGTGCCCTTGCCGCCTGCCATGATCACCATCAGATTGGGCCTAGTGGTTGGAGTGGCGATTTCATCCCAAAGATGCAATCCGACAACCTGTTGGCGCTCATCAACCACTGGAATTTGCTGGATTTTGTTGACCACCATCAACTGCGTAACCATCTCGCGCCCTAACTCTGGAGGTACCGCCAACGCATTGCGATGAATGATGCTTTCGATGGAGCTATTGAGATCCAGTCCTTTCAGTAAACCACGACGTATATCGCCATCCGAAATCGTACCTTCTAGCTCACCTCGTTCATTGACCACCACGACAATCTGCATCGAGGACTCGTTCAGGTTGCATATGACCTGCTGGATGGTAGAGTCAGCCGGCAGGATACCCTGGCGCCAAATTGAATCCCCCACGCTCAATTTATTACACCACTAGACCGCATGCGGGCCAATCATAGAACGCCTTCTTAACGATATGTTCAATCTCATAGTTATTTAATATATTAACCACCTTTTCGCTGGCACCGCCATCACCATAAGGATTTCGTACTTGTCTCAAGATTGCTTGAAAGTTCGCAGAATAAGGTTGACTTAAGGCAACAGCGATACTTTGCCGAGTCGGCGCACAATCGATCACGCTTTCGGCTTTTAATCGACCCCGTTGGCGGTCACCGATGTTGATCGTCGCCTTTTTGAAACTTGGTACCTCAGTCAATCCGCTTGAGGAATTTCCAACAACGGCATCAACCTGCACAAGCGTGGACAGATATCGTAATTGACCCAATGAGGTGTATGCCTTGGTATGCGGACGCTGCGCAACGAAATCTTCAATCATTTGAAACAGCACGCGTCCTTCAGTATCGGCATTGGGCATGGTAAAGATTAAGTGCGTATCTTCAAGCGTATCCAATGCTGCAAGTAGCTCACTCATCTGCTTCGAAGCCGAATCTTGCTCCAGCGTCACGGAATGAAAGGTGACCAATAGATTCTTTATACCCAGCTTGAATTCCAGTGCGGCCTCAAGCGCCTCACGATCCAGTAACTTCAATTTTAGGATACTATCGATGCCAAGCCCGCCAACCAGAAACACACGTTCTGGATCTTCGCCTAGCTGAATGACACGCTGCCGATACTCCTCGGCAGCAACAAAATGGAGATGAGACATTTTGGTAATTGAATGACGAATAGCCTCATCGAAGGCCCCTTCGGTGGTTTCGCCACCGTGCAGATGGGCAATCGGAATGCGGGCAATCAGCGCAGCAGAGGCCGCAGCTAAAATTTCATAGCGATCGCCGAGTACTAGCACCAAATCTGGTTTCAACTCAGCAAATGCATCGGCAAAGCCAATCATTCCGAGTCCCATCGACTTGGTCACGCCCACAGGCGTATCAGAGCTCAGCAGCATCTCAACCTTACGGTCAATCTGGAACCCGTCGGCTTCGATGTCGCAATAGGTAAGGCCGAACTCCGGCGAAAGGTGCATGCCCGTGGCGATCACCTGCAATTCAAGCTCAGTCGAGTGCAGAATGCCCTCAATAACCCAGCGAAGCAGTCCATATTCGGCACGCGTACCCGTGACAACACAGATCTTTTTCACAGTGAGATCATCTCATCAACCGCAAAGTCACGCACGGCCTTACGCCCAATAATTTCATCCCAACGCATAGGTGAAATCCCAGTGCCGGGTCGTTTGGTGGTGACATTCTCGGCGGTAAATAATTCACCTGTTCGAATGACGCTTGCAGCCACCAGTGACTTGCGGGCGATGGGTTTGTTCTTGAGTTCACTCGCACTTGGGCGCTTGATGCCATCGCCCAATGCCTGTTCAATATTGTGGATGGCTCGCACCATGGCCTTGAGTTCATCTGGTTCAAGGCTGGCTTGGTGGTCGGGGCCGGGCAGGCTGCGGTCCAATGTGAAATGCTTTTCGATCACGCTGGCGCCCAAGGACACGGCGGCAATTGCCACCTCAATGCCGGATGTGTGATCGGAGTAGCCAACAGCCACACCAAAGGCTGCTCTAATATTGCCCATTGCATGCAGGTTTACGTCGCTCATCGGCGTGGGGTATTCGGTATTGCAGTGAAGCACCGTGACGCGCCCACGCGGTGTGCCGGCGGTTTCCAGCACCTCCAGCGCATCCTCTATTTCACCCAGCCTGGCCATGCCTGTCGATAGAATCACCGGCTTACCCAAGCCGCCGATGTGGTGCAGATACGGTAAGTTGGTGATCTCGCCAGAGGGGATTTTGATGCAATCAATGCCTAGCTCTATTAAAAAATCGATGCTCTGCGTGTCGAAGCCCGTGGAGAAGAAAGCAATCCCTTGCTGTTGACAATGCTTAATCAGCACTTCATGCATCTCGCGAGTCAACTCCAGCCGCTTGAGCATGGCGCGCTGGGATTCGGCCGCGTCGGTGGTTTGATTTTGATAATCCACTTTTAGTGCACTGCCGGTCACTAAGCGATCCGAAGAAAACGTCTGGAACTTAACCATATCTGCACCTGCTTCGGCCGCGACCTCGATCAGCCGCTTGGCCACATCAAGCTCACCGTTATGGTTGACACCGGCCTCGGCTATGATCAGTGTTTTTCGACTATTCATTCCTTGCCTCGAAAAAGTGTGCCCGCTGGAAGATCGTCTAAGACCACGGTGCCTGCCCCGATTACGCAATGGGAGCCAATACGCACACCTTCACGCATCACAGCGCCGCTGCCAACGAAGCACCCCGTTCCAATGTATACGCCACCATTCACTTTTGCACCGGTTGACACGTGACAGTGCGATTCAACAATGGCGTCATGCTCGATAAGGGCCTGACTATTGATAATGCAGTTTTCACCGACTGTGGCTTTTGCATTGATTAAAGCGCTATGCATCACGATGGTGCCTGCTGCGATTTGCGCATGGCGGGATAAATAAGCATATGGCGACACGATAGCGGGCAAGTCGGCGCCCAATCTCTTTAAATTCTCAAACAGTCGGATTCGAACATCAGGACTTTTGATCTGTCCCAACGTCACCAATGCCGATGGATATTGCGCCAATAATCTTGGCACATCTTCGTCGGTGCCGAGTAGTGAATAGTCCATACTCGACGAGTAGTCGGTTCCATCACGCTCAACGATACCGGCCACCTCAAATTGCACGCCAGATTCAATCACATCAATACAGGAACGGCAATGACCGCCACCGCCAACGAGCAGCAGTGACTTCATGCCAGCCCCGCACTGCTAGGAATATTGATCAACCGCCGCGCCAATGATTCCGCCATCGGCAGTGGTGCATGCGGGCAGTCTTGATAGGGTGCCAAGCGATGCATTGGTGTCCAAGCTGGGCGCGTCATGAAGCCTGCGGTATTCGTTGCCTCGAGCACGGCATCGCGCTGATCTGCAACCGACTCATCCAACAGCAGTGCTTGTAACCAGTAGTTGCTCTGGCAATTCGTGGGTTCAGCCATCAAGTGTACCTGCGACAAGCCCTCGAACACGTTGTGGTAGCACTCAAATAGTCGGCGCTTCGAAGCCAGAAAAGCAGGTAACTGCTCCAGTTGAGCGCAACCCAACGCGGCGTTGAGGTTCGGCATGCGGTAATTGAACCCAACCTCATCATGCTCATACGCCCAGCGGTGTGGACGTTTTGCAGTGGTGGTCAAATGCTTGGCCCTGCGTGCCAAATCCGAATCGTTGGTTAGAATCGCGCCGCCGCCTCCAGTGGTGATGGTCTTGTTACCGTTGAAGCTCAGCGTGCCGAGGCGACCCAATGTTCCAGTGTGTTTCCCCTGATACCAACTGCCCAGTGACTCAGCGGCATCTTCCACCAGCACGAGTCCATAATCATGAGCCACGGCTTGTAGTCCATCCATATCTGAGGGATGGCCAAAGGTATGCATGGGCAGCAATACTCGAATGGGCCGATTCGTTTTTTTGTTGATACAGATTCCAGCACGCTGTTCTGTTGTCTGTTGCAACCAGTCGCGTAACGCCATGGGATCGATACCCAGGGTGCGCTCATTGCTATCGGCAAAATGTGGCGTCGCGCCGCAATAGCGCACGGCATTAGCCGTGGCCACAAAAGTGAGCGCCGGCACCAGCACCTCGTCACCGGACTGCACGCCCGCCAGCAGAAGTGCGATATGCAAAGCCGTCGTGCCACTGACCACCGCAACCGAATGATTCGCGCCGGTGGACGCCGCCAAGTCCAGTTCAAATCGGTCGACATACTCACCCACCGATGAGACAAAGGTCGAATCCAGACAGGCTTTGGCGTACACCCACTCGTTACCGTTGAAACGCGGTTCGTGCAGCGCGACTCGGCCGGCACCACAGACTTCGCGCAAGGCCGCGGTAATCTCCTTAGGCAAATCAATATTGTCTGGCTGCGCGTTTGCAGAAATCATAGATTATAGATGTCCGCCTTGTAGCCACACAGGTTCTCCGGGCGCGCCATCCAGTCGGCCGTCTCAGCCAAACCGCGCTTGAAGCCTTCACGCCCGCCATAAGCGGGTGTCCAGCCAAACAGCTCACGCGCCTTCGTGTTGTCCGCCCATAGGCGTTCGACTTCGGAATTTTCCGGGCGCAGGCGATTCTCGTCGGTGACAATTTCGATCTCGACATTCATCGCTTCAGCGATGAGTTGGGCCGTGTCCCCTACAGAAATCTCGAAATTGCTGCCGAAGTTGACCACCTCACCCATGCCGTGATCGGAACTCAACGCGGCAATGAAACCGGCCACAGTGTCCTGTACATAGTTGAAATCGCGTGTGGGTGATACCGCGCCCAATTTGATTTGCCGCTTGCCATTGGCAATCTGGGTGATGATGGTTGGGATCACCGCACGTGCTGACTGCCTCGGCCCGTACGTATTGAAGGGCCGCGCGATGACGACAGGCAATCCGAACGAAGCATGGAAGGAGTAGGCCAACTGATCCGCAGCGATCTTGGTCGCCGAATACGGTGACTGCCCTTGCAACGGATGATCTTCGGTAATCGGCACAAAACGCGCAGTGCCATACACCTCACTAGTCGAGGTGTGAATGATGCGCTTGACGCCCAACTCACGCGCCGCCTGCAGCACATTCAACGTGCCTTTAACGTTAGTATCGACATAGGTATCCGGCGAGTGATATGAGTAGGGTATCGCGATCAAAGCTGCGAGATGTAATACCGCATCACAGCCTTTCATCGCCTCCTTAACGCCGTGTGGATCACGGATATCGCCAGCGAAGACCTCAAAGTTACCTTTTATGTCGGATGCGCAATGGTCAAGCCAACCCCACGAGTTAAAGGAATTGTAGAGGACGAATGCTTTCACTCTATACCCGGCGCGAACGAGTGCCTCGATGAGGTGGGAGCCGATAAAACCATCTGCTCCAGTAACTAGAATGGTCGCGTTTTGGATTGTTTGATTCATAGATTCATTCCGCTTGAGCCACGATCTCTTCATAGGTACCCATTCGCTTAATGCCTCCATCACCCAACTCAACTACCTGTGTGCAATTCTTGAGTGTGGTGAGTCGGTGGGCGATGATGAGGATAGTGAACTCCTCGCTAAGGGATTCAATGGCTTGCATGATGGCTTGTTCGGTTTCATTGTCGAGCGCACTCGTAGCCTCGTCAAAAATCAGGACACTTGCTTGCTTATAAAGAGCCCTAGCTATGCCGATGCGCTGGCGTTGGCCCCCACTAAGGCGCACGCCACGTTCGCCAGCAATCTCACCATAACCATGGGGACGACTTTCGATAAATTCAGCAATATGAGCTTGCTCTGCTGCCCTGCGCACTCTTTCAAGATCGATCAGCTGTGGTGGGACTCCAAACGCAATGTTCTCTGCAACAGAGGCATCGGCGAGGAAAATACTCTGTGGGACATGGGCGACTGTGCGTTGCCAAGCGCGCCGATACTCATGACTGACGGGCTGCCCATCCACCAAAATTCGTCCATGGGTTGGCTCTAGTAAACCCATCACCAAATCAAGCACCGTGCTCTTGCCACTGCCAGTGCTTCCGACAAAGCCGACTCTTGCTCCTTTGGCTATTATTAGATTGATGCCATCCAACACCCAAGCCCCTTCGCTTCCGTAGCGAAAGCAGATGTTTTCGATCTGAATGGAATCCTTTAGTGCTAGCGGCTCAGGCTCCGGTTGGCTGGCCTCTGATGGTAATGGTTGATCAAGCAGTGCAAGCACATCAGCCAGCCCCGCCTTGCTCCCTGCGACTACCGACCAATTCCCATAAAGTTGTTGCATGAGCGGTAACAGTCGTTGCGCGCCAAGCGCCAGCATCGCGAGTACTGGCAAGGCGGCAGCCACACCGCCAGTACGGTGACTCAAGGTCAGGGCAAAAAGAGCAATGAATGCCATACCCAATGCCTCCATGGCATACCGCGGTGCTTGATTTACGAACGTATTTTCACCGCTGGCCCGCTGCAGCTGAAGGATTGCCTTACGATAGACATTACAGTAAACCATCTGGGCTCCATCCAGAAGTACATCGCGAATAGCACCAAGACCCTCTTGTAGCGACTTGACCACTTGTGTTTGCTCTTTTGCAATGCATTGGCTGTTGTGTACCAGTCGGCGACGGGTAATCCACGCTATAACTCCATAAGCGGAACCAAAACTGGCCGCTGCAATAATGGCCACCGTTGGATCAATGGCAAGGAGTGTGGTCAGGATGGCCACAAACAGCACCGTTGATGTGACTACAGCTACCCCCGATATCAAAACACTTGTTGCCGTGCCAACCTTTTGTGTAATGCCACTGATGATCTCGCTGCTACTACGGGCCACATGCACGCTGTAGGGCTGATAGAGCGTTCGTCGATAGACCTCAATACTGAGATCAGCACCAGTAGCATTTCCTAGCCGGATGCTTACCCACAGCAACAGCAAACGCAGTCCGCCCGCAATCAGGGCGGCCATCGCGAAACCAATGGTGAGAGGCAACACCAGTTCAGCGCCTGATGTAAAACCCATTGATTTAACAACACCGGCCATCAAGGGGGAAGCAAACACTTGATCCGGCTGGGTAAGAATGCCTACGAAGGGCAAGACTGCACCAAGGCTGACGACTTCCGCAAAGGAGCTGAGTACAGTCAAACCGAGCAACAACACGAATTGTCGACGACGCCGACCACTGATGTGGCGAAAAAGCTGACTCAGCAGAGTAATGATGCTTGGGAAGGCGCTATTCGGTGGGGTCACTTGAGTGCTCATGAAAAAAAATAGTAACTATTCAGGTACCAGTTTATTTTAAAATAAACGTAACTATTCAGCTCACCCCTAAAATCCGCCATTTCTACATTACAAAATGATAATTTACAGTTGTAAACTCACATTTTTCGCATTGAGCTGACGGATTTCAGGGACAATCTGAACAGTTACTGAATAATGCTGAATAGTTACAATATGTATAGCTTATTAGCATAGCATTACTTACACGTATCCTTTTGGATTTTTATACTGCCATCTCCAGGTATCATTGCACATTTCTTGAAGCCCTTTTTCTGCTTTCCAGTTCAGGTCAATACTCGCAAGGTGTGGATCAGCATAACATGCAGCTATATCACCTTCTCTTCGATCAATAATTTCGTATGGTACATCCCTATTGCTTGCTATATGGAAGGCTTTGGCCATTTCTAAAACAGAGTATCCCTGACCTGTGCCAAGGTTATGTATTATACAACCTGGATCTGTTACAAGTTTTTCCAATGCCTTGATATGGCCTTTGGATAAGTCAACAACATGGATGTAATCGCGTACACCCGTACCATCTTTGGTTGGATAGTCCCCACCGAAGACAGACAGTTTCTCGAGCTGTCCTATTGCAACCTGTGAAATATAGGGCATCAAGTTATTTGGAATACCATTTGGGTCTTCTCCAATCAAACCGCTCTGGTGTGCACCGACTGGATTAAAATACCTCAGAATAGAGATATTCCAATCTTTGTCTGATTTATAGAGATCTTTCAGAATCTCTTCTATGATCAGCTTAGACCTGCCATATGGGTTAGTGGCTGAAAGAGGAAAGTCTTCTTTGATGGGCAGAGAAGTGGATTCACCATAGACTGTGGCTGATGAACTGAATACGATATTCTTCACCCCTGAACGCTTCATTACTTCCAGCAACGCGAGAGTACCAGTCAGATTATTTTCATAATAATCCAAAGGCATCGACACAGATTCACTAACTGCTTTTAGACCCGCAAAATGAATAACAGCGTCGATTTCATTCTCTTCAAAAATCTGGGCGATCACTTGTTTATTACGAATATCTTCTTGTACAAAAATAACTGGCCTGTCAGTTATTTTCTGGACTCGCTCAATAGATGTAAACTTGCTGTTGCACAGGTTATCAACCACAACAACAGCGTAGCCATTCTCTAAAAGTTCTACACACGTATGTGATCCGATATAACCAGCACCTCCCGTGACTAATACATTTTTAATCTTATTGTCCACGGTAATTAACGTCATTTTATTTCGACTGTTTTATGCAGCAGTGTCTGGTTTTTGTCTTGCCAATATTGATTGAATAGCCTCTAACATGAGGCCTTTTATTTCACGATGGTATGGGCATAGTCGATGCTGGTTTCGAGGATGCAGGTCTTTCTGCCGTAATTGTATCGAATGCCGTCGCACATGTAGTCGTTGACATTAAATCCTGCAGACTCTGTCACCACGATCCAGTAGCAGCGCCAGGGTGGAACCAATAGGTAATCATTACACTTGTGCTATTCTCACAATCTCCACAACGGTATACCTCTTGTGGCAAAAATCTGCTGATCTAGCACAGATTTTACGTCGACCACCAAACCCTTGCCCACCAGCTTCTCTTGGAAATTCTCAATGGAAAGGTTAAGGAAAGCCTTGTGGGCGACGGCCAAGACAATCGCCTGTGCCTCGGGTAGCTGATCCCAGGTAAGTAGATCGACACCGTACTCCTGTTTCGCTTCTTTTGGGTGGGCCTGTGGATCATGCACCAGAACCTCTACACCGTAGCTTTTCAGTTCGTCAATTACATCAATAACGCGGGAGTTACGCAGATCAGGGCAATCCTCTTTGAAGGTCAGACCCAGCACCGTCACCTTGGCGCCCTTGATAGCACCGCCATTGGCAATCATATGCTTGATAGTGCGTTCGGCCACAAAGCGACCCATATCGTCGTTGATACGACGCCCGGCCAGGATTACCTGTGGGTGCAATCCCAGCATCTCAGCTTTGAAGGTCAGATAGTAGGGGTCAACGCCAATGCAGTGCCCCCCCACCAAACCGGGGCGAAAAGGCAGGAAGTTCCACTTGCTCCCTGCGGCTTCCAGCACCTCGAGCGTATCAATGCCCATACGGTCGAAAATGACTGCCAGCTCATTCATCAAGGCGATGTTAAGATCACGTTGCGTGTTTTCAATAACCTTGGCGGCCTCTGCAACCTTGATGCTGGATGCTGGGTGGATCCCAGCTTCGACCACCGACTCATACAGAGCGGTAACTTTCTCCAGGGTATCAGCATCATCGCCTGAAACTACCTTAACTACAGTCTCCAGTCGATTGACCTTGTCCCCTGGATTAATGCGTTCCGGGGAATAGCCTACATGAAAATCCTCCATCCACTTCATACCCGACTGGGCTTCCAACTCAGGAATACAGACTTCCTCTGTGGCACCCGGGTAGACCGTGGACTCGAATACCACGACAGCACCACGCTTCATATGTCTGCCAGCGGCACTGCTGGCGCCGATCAAGGGGCGTAGATCAGGGCGACGAGCACTGTCGATAGGTGTCGGCACCGCCACCACCAGAAAATCAGCCTCTGCAAGAAGGGAGGGATCAGTAGTGAAAGTCAACTGGACAGCAGAACGCAAATCCTGCTCACTTACCTCGCCTGCTGGGTCGTAATAGCTGCGGTAGTGGTCAATTTTTCTCGTGTCCAGATCAAATCCGATGGTTTTGTTTTTCCTACCAAAGGCGACCGCAAGTGGCAAACCCACATAACCCAAACCGATGACGGCTATTGTCACCATCGTAATAATTCCTCGAAATCTACCCTTAACAAATGATCGCCAGGTAAATCCGTACCCGCATTTACCTCTTTTCCCTTAGATGCTTTACCACCAATTGACAAATTACCCACACCCAGCACTCCAAAAGAACAATAACCCGTAACTATTCAGCTCACCCCTGAAATCCGCCATTTCTGCGTTGAAAGATGATCATTTAGCCATGTAAACTCACATTTCTCGCCTTGAACTGACGGATTTCAGGGGCAATCTGAACAGTTACCAGCGATTTCTTTGCAGTGCTAAATAGTTACAATAAGCCACTGTACAGATGAAACTACCCAACACTACCCGGTATCCTTCCTTTGAACTCCACTACTGACCTCTTGCTTGAGCAGTTCAATTTCACTTCTCAGTTGCTCGTACTCCTGCATTTTGCATCGTAAAAAAGTAATTGTCAGTTTGCTCTTCTCATCCACTCCCTTGGGGGTCAGTAGATAGGCATACGCCATTTTATTTTTACTGCGGCGAAAATTATTGGCTTTAACCCACCCTTTTTCCATCAACTTCTTCAGACAGTAGTTGAGCTTCCCAAGGCTCATTCCAGTCTCTTTGGCATGCTGCCTTTGGGTGTAGCCTGGGTTCTTCTCCAAGCTACGCAGGAGATTTAAATCGTCGCCTTTCACAAGGTAGGATATTCAGTTTGTCCTAATTCGCCATATACACATACTTTAACCTGATTACCCTCGAAGCTCAGCCACTGATAGAAGAAAAAGAGTCAATGTTGGCCGCAAATAAACGCGTATGAACGCAAATATTTGAAACTGGCTCTATAAAATAGTCTTGAAGTCGAGTGTAGGAGCGAACTTGTTCGCGAAGAGCGCGTTTCGGAGTCCATCGCGAACAAGTTCGCTCCTACAAATGCAAAGCGTCAGAACATGCTCTTGGTTATTAGGGATCAATGCCCAAGCAATATACCAGTAGAGAGCCATATTCGCGTTTATTTGCGTTCATTTCCGACTGAGTTTCAGGGGTAATCAGGTACTTTAAAAGAGCTTCTGTGAACAAGCCTTGGCAAATGGTGCTGTTTCCGAAACATGCTAAACCGCGAGGTCAATATCAACCAACAGCATTCCATCTAAACTTGTCGTAGATATCGCCATCGCTTGGAGCATTAAGAAGGGTTGATTAAGTGTAACTATTCAGCACCCCCCGCTAAGAGGGTCTTTTTACCAGGGGTCGGAGTCGATTGCCCACATGGATGTGGGTAAGAAGCGTGAGCTGGGAGCGGAAGCATTGCGTTGAAGATGGTAGGGAAATTTACAGTTTTTTGCCGCAATCGACTCCGACCCCGAACTATACATCAGCCAAACTTGCCGTAGATATTGTCATTGCTTGGAGCAAAAGAAGGGCTGATTAAGTTATGCCATGGATTCCATGGAGTTTGAGCTGATATTGGTCGTTTTACCAGCCCTATGTCTGTATGGCCGGCAACGCTACCGCCCTATCGTGCTGCTTATACGGCACAATATAAAGAAGTGATTTAACGGAGACAACAGTAACACAAACCATACTCTGTTCACATAATGAACACGAATAGAAACATCACAAAACAACGGGGAATTAACAATGATTCAGATTTTTTTTACTGATGCAGCAGGAAGGGTCACCCGCCGCTCTCCACCAAGCAGGCTAAGCAGTAAAATGACTCGCTCTTCCGAGCTCTTTGCCTGGAACATGGCGGTACATCCGGCAAAGGGGCCATCCTCAATACAAACCTGCTGCCCAGGCGTAAAATCATCCAGCACTTGAGGTAACACACCCTTATCATCAACCTGCTCTATCAGTGCACGCATAACAGGCTGAGGCACAGCATTTATCCTGCTACCAAAGCGAACCAGTTTCGAAACACCCCGGGTAGACCGGATGGGTCCGATGTTGGTGTGTCCCAGATCCAAACTTACAAAGAGATAACCAGGAAAAAGCGCCTCTACCGAGAGGTAGCGACGGCGTCTACGTGTACGCCACTTACTGCATTTTGGAAAAAAACACCGGTAACCCTGGTGGCCGAGATTTTCGTAAGCCACCTGTTCTTGACTGGGTTTAGTCTGCACTGCATACCACCGATCCATCACTGGCTCCTGATCCTTCACCCGACATATCTCATGCCGTTGTTCAACCATTGAACAAACTATATGTTAGCACAATATAAAGTAAAGAGAAAAAATATTCTCAACCGGAGTACGCTAATGACCAAACAGCACTGAGATCAGAGAAAAACAGCTAATATTCAACGATTGTTAGCTGCATTCAGCTCCACTCACCTGATAATAATCCACATACCACTTAACAAACTGTGCCACCCCATCTCCCACCGCAGTGTTCGGCTTATAGTCGAAATCTCTCACCAAATCAGCAACATCCGCATAGGTATCCGGCACATCACCCGGCTGTAGGGGTAGCATCTCTTTCTCCGCCTCAACACCCAGGTTCTCCTCGATCGCCCTGATGTAGTCCATCAGCTCAACCGGCTGGTTATTACCTATGTTATAGACCCGCCAAGGCGCTCTGCTTGTTCCTGGATCCGGTTGCCTGGAATCCCAACCAGGATTTCCCTCTGCAGGCCTGTCGAGAATCTTGATCACCCCTTCAACGATATCGTCAATATAGGTGAAGTCTCTACGGTGCTTGCCATAGTTGAACACCTTGATCGGCTCTCCAGCCAGC
>JBEVXT010000643.1:0-4583 GCA_040505955.1 Sedimenticola sp.
CTGGGTCATACAACATAGCGGCAGCCAGCCAGTAGACCTTCTGGGCAACATCCATGCTCTTCAAGGCAATCTTCTTCTTTGCAAGCAGCGGTAGCTGCACCATGCGATAACGCAAAGCGGATTTGAGCAGGTTCTTCAGATAGTGCAACAGGTTCGCTTTGACGCGTAAAGGAAAACGCTCAAGCAGTCTCAGTACCGCAAGGACGGCTACCTCACGGTAGGCGGGATCCCCCTCCAGCGGATAGATAGAGTCCACGTGCTCCCGCCTGGACTTCAGAGCTTCCCCGGCGTAGTCCACCAGAACCCCCGCCACCAGGGCCGGGCGCTCAACGACGAGATAGGTAAACCAGTCGGGCGTGTCATCGGCACCGTAGGTCAGGCGAAAAGCAACCATACAAGACAACACCTCTTCGGAAAGAGCTTCTATTTCTGATGCCCCCTGCCGCCACCGCAGTACCATACCGACTAGGCAGGGTTGGCGAATGTAGTGTTCCCGCTGCTTGATAGCGAGAGTGATAATCTCCTCGACGGTGGGCAGGTCGTCCCGCTCGGGACAGCGGATGAAACCAGCCTCAGCGACAACCAGGAGTTCCTCTCCGTTCTCGCTGTAACTAGTAAAACGTTCGGCCAGTGTATTACCGGGAATATCCGAAAAATGATTCAACCAGACACCTGCCAGTTGATACATCAACTCAGCACTCGCACTCCCGTCCCGTACGGCAGGAATATGCTCGCTTACCCGTATGGTTCGCTCCCGCCTGCCAATGGCACGCTGTTGTTTGCGGTTGCGTTTCCTCTCTGCCTGTTTTGTTTGCCATTCCGGGATTTCCCAAACAAGCAGGGGTTGCAGCCAGTGGTGGTATTTCTCATTGGTATCAGCCCAGACCTCGATTTTTTCCAAAGATAGCCCGATGCTACCTCGCTGATAACTCAGAGCACTGACTGCCGCTAAAAGGTGTGCCTGTGCAAGTTGGTCGCTCGCGGACAGAGACGCCTGCTCTAGGTGCCATAAGCCGATGTCATCCGGAATTGTCGCATCATGCAAGCGACACTTATAGATCCCGATGCAGTAGTCTGAATTGTCATGCGCCTCACATTGATCGAAGCAACTCAGCAGTAGGGCCTTGTAACGACCAGGATGGTTTTCAAGCCAAGCCGCGATCTCCTGTCGGTCAGCCTCATCCCGGTGGGTATCCCCATATTCATCTGCACCGATACCCAGCCAGGAAAACAACTGCTCATCGGTTGCCTGATCGCCCTGCAGCCTAAGTCCTTTGCTCAGCAGGGCCGATACCATCTGACTAAAACGAAACTCATGTATGTTTGGCAGGACAAGATCGGTTCTAGCAACAAGCTGGTCAAGGAGGGTGGGCAGGTGGGAGATAGGCACAATTTCAGGTATTTTGGATACCCAGAACCAAGCCAAATGCCCCCCCTTAGGCACCTTCAGATAATCCAACAGGGTTTCCGGGCCAATATGCTCGGGATAGAGGTGGCTGAGCAACGAACCAACCAAGCCCTCCCCGACACCCATAGCTTTTCGGTCAGTAACGGTATCGAGAAGGAAGAGTGCCTCGTCCGGCGTTGGTGCCAACCTCAGCCAAGTCTGAAGCGCAGTCTGCCGTATCCTGTCCCAACGGGTATCGTCCACCACAACACTCCTCAGTATCCTGGCAAGCCCTGGTATCCCCTCCCCCTCCACGAGGATGTCGAGAACACAATCGACGAAGGCTTGGCTCACCCTATCCCGCTCAGGCACCTCAAGTATGGCGATGAAATCTGGAGTGAGTTCCGGATCGGCAAGAGCGCCGAAGGGGTGGGCGGGAGATACATCCCAGTGAAAACCGGTATGGTGCTCCGCCTCGCGTTTTAGTCCTTGGAGAATCCGCCGCTTGTCCGCAAGCGGCAGTGGCTTTGCGTCGCCATAGAGAACAACCGTCAAGGGATCGGCATCGAGCAGTCGGCTACGTGCCGCCTGGCAGTGCAGGGCCAGCCAGCCATAGAGCCCGCGTAGACCGGCAATGGTTCTGCCGTCCCGACCCAGCAGCAGATTCAGCACCCGCCCGAGGGGAAGCCCATCACCGTCGACACGCGCAGCGATCCATTGCGCCGCCAGATATTCGGCAATGCTGCGGTGGCTGGGCACGAAGCGTTCCTCTCCTTCCGGGCGAAACAGCTTGCTGCCCACGACCTCATATGCCACCGCCCTTTTGTTTGGGACGTAGCTATCCAGACTGGGGAAAACTTCATCAGCCTGCTCTGAATCGAGTGCGACACCACCCTTGCCAGACAACAGCAGCGTTGCACAGAGTTGTCCTGCAGCATCAAGCAGGCCTTTCGTTGATTCCGAATGTTCACGCTTCTTGATGCGGTGGCGCTTATTTGCCTCTTCTGCGAGTTTTTCGCAGGCAAGCTGAAAAATCTCCATCCGTGTTGCCGGGAATCGATCACCACGAACCGCCTCGGCGAGTAGTTTAAGGGTCTGCGGATTATCCAGCAAGTCGGCCACGCCACGCCTTTGAGCCTGTTCCACAAAGGCGCCTGGATCTTCTACCCCATGGTTGTAGCGCAGGATATCAAGGATGTCCTGCTGGTTGAGGGGATTGAGCAGCAGAACTGTCAACTCACCTCCGGACAGAGCACCCTGCAACTCCTCCCGATCGGTCGATCCGAACCAGTCCGCAGCGCGACAGGCGATGCGAAACCTGGGGTACCCAAGCTGTTTCAGCCGGGTTTTTATCCGGTACAGAACCGTCCCTTCACCGAAGCCCGAGCGCACCTCGTCCAGACCATCGAGAAACAGGGTCTTGCCCCGCCACTCCTCCAGGTCATCGGCACAGATGAATTCAGCGACACTAAGATATTCACCACCGGCAACCTCTGCCTCTTTCTCAAATACCGAACTCTTGCCTGCACCCGGCTCACCAAGCAGCACCCAGGCGGCCTGATTCCGAAACAGCTCCATGGCCTTGGAGGGATTTTCGGCGGGCGGCCTGTCGGAATCGACGGCTATACGGGCAAGAAGAGGGGCGTACAACATGGCCTCACTCCAGCCAATCATCCGCAGAGCGGGTGAGAAAATCGGTCAGGGGAACTCCGCCCTCTCCAACCACCAGCGACCGAACGCCCCTGAATTCACCAGCAAAGGCAGCCAGCCCCTTGGGGGTGGCGAAGCGGGTGCCGCTTTTCACCTCGATGGCAAGGATTCCACGGCGATTGCTCAGCACGAAATCCACCTCGTATGGGCTCTTGCGCCAATACTGAACATGACAGTTACCTGATGCGGTGTTGAGGAGATGCGCCCCAACAGCGCTCTCCACCAGTCGACCCCAAAAGCTCCGATCCTTTCGCGCCTCATCGAAGGTGTAACCGGCGAGGGCGGTGATCAGCGCCGTGTTGAGGGCGTTCAACTTCGGACTGGAGGCCCGCTGCCGATGCTTCTCGCCGGCGTATTTCTGCAGCCCTGTCAGTAATCCAGCCTGGGAGAGCAGGTCAAGATAGTGGGCCAGCGTTACCGTATTGCCGGCATCCTGCAATTGGCCAAGGAGCTTCGTGTAAGAGATGATCTGGCCGGAGTAAGCACCGCAACCCAGTTCAAACAGCGCCTTCAGCAGGGCCGGCTTATCCACCCGGGTCATCTGAAGAATATCTTTTTCGATGTTTGGATGGATCAACGCACCCCGCACATAGCTCTGCCAACGCGATTCGTCCCGAATGAAACCGGCACTACCCGGGTAGCCGCCAAAGTAGATATATTCGTCAAGGGAGAAGTCAAACGCGGCCTGCATTTCACGGTAGGCCCAGTGGGTCAGCCGGATGGGTTCGTAGCGACCGGCGAGACTCTCTGCCAAGCCCTTCTGTACCAGCCAGGGCGATGATCCCAACAGAACCACATGCAGCGCCAAGCCGTTGGCGCGATCTGCATCCCACAAACCCTTCACTACTTCCGACCAACGCGGAACCTTCTGGATCTCATCGATAGCCAGTACGTATGCCCCGTCACCGGGCAAAGACTTTGCCTTGGCGCGCGCCTGCTCCCACTGATGCACCAGCCATGCAGCGGTGGGCGTGGCAACCACTGAAGCTCTATGCAGCAGTGCACCCCCCGCCTCTGCGCTGAACGGATCAACGGCCTCGGGAGAGGGTCGATCGGCGGCAACAAAGGTCGAGGGGTAGGCCGCAAGCGCTTGGCGAACCATGGTTGTTTTTCCCACCTGGCGCGGGCCAGCCACAACGATCATAAACCGCGGCACCTCATCGAGACGTCGCCTCAACACCTTGATTTCATTACGTTCAAAATCCATTTTCGTATCCTGAGTAAATTTACTCACAATATTAGTTTGGATTCATCTTAGAATCAATAGCCTCTTTCCCTACCTGTTAATTCCAGCGCCATTCCGCCTAATAATAGAGGTGGGATCGCAGCCGTGTGGGACAGTACGTTAGTACCCAACAATTTTCCTATATAATCTCGACATCAGATTCAGGAGATGATCAGAATGACCCAGGAGTGCAGTTACAACGAGCTCTACCCCCTGCAGGTGCTGGATGACAGCATGGCGCCGGAGTTTCCGGAGAAGTGT
>JBEVXT010000644.1:0-8157 GCA_040505955.1 Sedimenticola sp.
GCCCTGGCCCGCAGGGGCGCAAGTATGGCGGAGATATCGGCGTAGAGATTCTCATGCTGCCTCAGTCTGTCCAGGAGCAGGAAGTAGTCAGCGTCAAAGTAACGTGGATCCTTGGATAGGTTTCTCCAGAAACGAAGCTTATGGTTGATGCGCCCCAACCCCATATGGGCGGCGATAACGGTGACACCACAGGCAAGAGGGAGGTCGAGCATGTCGATCCGTTCGAAGCGCGCATCGGAGTCGATACTGTACTCGCTGCCAATGTGGATCGTCAGGGGAATGCTCCACTCTTTTAGTTTTTCGTAATATGGGATGAACCGTTCGTTGTTGAGATCGACTCCCCAGTAGTTCTGCAGGAATTTAGCGCCTCTGCACCCTTTCTCCATGTACTCGTCGATCAGATCCAGTGCATCGGGTCGTCGGGGGTTGATGGAGAAGAAGGGAATGAACTGCCCGGGGTGTTTGTCTGCCACTTCCAGCACGTCCTCGGTCATGGCGCAGACGGTTTTGTCCCGGTCGATCTCTCGCCCCCGTTCATCCAGGCGGCTGTCTACACCGAACACACAGGCCTTCTCCAGGTATTTGGATTCACGGATGGAACGCGCCATGGCTTCCACATACGCCGTATAGGGTTCAGCCTGCAGCCTCTTCGGGTCTACTCCCAGCCCTTTGGCGAAGAAACGAATGGTAACCTTATCGAACAGCCGATCGAAACAGACGTTGGGATTCAATAGATGGGTATGGATGTCTACGGTCTTCATCTCGGACAGGCTCCTGGAATCTGCTCAATGGTTCTCATGTCAGTAACTTAGCCGCAGGATGGAGCGGTCAACTGCGGTTTCCAGATTCATGCTACCCCCGCCTCCATTGCGATCTGCCTGGCCCGGCTGAAATCGTTCTTGCCGCTGCCAAGTTTGGGGATCGCCTCCACCGGGATCAGTTCTGCAGGCCTCATCAGCGGGCTGAGTCCGAACTCAGCCATAAGCCCCTTGATCTCATCCAGGGTGATGGCGCCGGCAACCAGCAGGGCTACTTTCTCACCTTTCTTACCGTCGGGTAGTGCCGTAGTGAGGATCTCCACATCCTCCGGGAGCAGTTTGCCGATGGCCCCTTCAATGGCACCGAGGCTGATCATCTCACCGCCGATCTTGGCAAAGCGGGAGTAGCGATCCACGATGCTTAGAAAGCCGTCTCTGTCCAGATGACCTTTATCCCCGGTTTTATACCAGCGCTTCCCATCCAGTTTGACGATCACCTCCGCGGTCTTCTTCGGGTCGTTGAGATAGCCCAGCATGACCTGTGCGCCGCCGAACAGGATCAGTCCGTCCTCACCTGTCGGCAGCATCTCCATGGTCTCCGGGTCAACGACACGGAAACTACCTCCCGGAAGCGGCATGCCGACGGTACCCTGTCTATTGCCTTGCTGCACCTTCCAGTCCCGTGGATCGATGCGGTCTGGGATGTTGACGCTGGCCACCGGCGTGGTTTCGGTGGTGCCGTAGCCTTCGTAGATCTCCCGGTTGAACTTCAGTTTGAAGGCATCCCGTACCTCTGGGCTCAACCGCTCAGCGCCTGCTACTACCACCCGCAGGGACTCCAGCATCAGAGGGTGGACGCGCCGGTTGCGGTTGAACAGACGCAGGAAGGTGGAGGTGCCGCAGAATATGCTGGCCTGATATTTGCCGATGGCCTTGGCAATAGCAACGGTGTCGGTGGGATCAGGGTGGCAGATGGCCGGAATGCCCTCCAGCATGGGCATGAGGCCGGTCACCGTGAGGCCAAAGGCGTGGAACAGTGGCAGGGTCGCCATGATGCAGTCCTGGTCACGAGTATCCAGCACATCGGAGACCTGCCTGATGTTGGCCATGATGTTGCGGTGGCTCAGCACCACTCCCTTGGGTTCTCCTTCGCTGCCGCTGGAGAAGAGGATGGCGGCCGGTTGTTCGATATCGATAGCTCTGCCGAACAAGGCATAGAGCAGCCGTGCAGGCAGGAGTACGGAGGCAGCCAACAGGGTCAGTTTGCCGAAGGTTCCGGTTTCGTCTTTTAGCTCTTCCAGATAGTAGACCCGGACCTGCTCCAGCAGTGGATCCAGTTCCACACCACGCTGAGTCAGTTTTTGGATGAACCGACGGGAGGTGTAGATGCTTTTGATCTCCGCCTTGTTCACTGCAGACTGTAGGGCCTGCAGGTTGGCGGTATAGTTCAGGTTGACCACGGTTCTCCCCAGCAGCAGGCAGGCCAGGTTGGTGATGACACCGGCGCTGCTGGTTGGCAGCAGCAGGCCGATGTTCTGTTCCGGGCTGCGTCGGCTTATCAGTCGGGAGAGGGTGAGAACCGCCGTCAGCACTTTGTAGCCGGAGAGCGTGCTCCCTCCTTTGGCATCTGCCAGACAGAGATTGCCGCCGCAGCGTTTGGCGCTGTGCAGCCACCCCAGGGGGATGGGGTCAAGGGTGCCGGTGTGCTGTTCCCAAGTGTCTATGGAGAGGTCGAAGATGCGTCGTTTCAATTTGTGGGTTGGTGTGTCCATGGGCAGTGGTTGGCCGAAGGCGACGATTACCTCTCCCCGTAAACGGGTGTTACGGCTCTCTTGCAGCTTTTCACTAGAGCGTGAGAAGCGGCTTCCCCACAGGCCACGCAGATAGAACGGCAGGATGATCCCGTTGACCCCCTCGATGGTACGTTCATAGCCCTTTTTGAACTCACCGAGCTGGCCGCTGCGGCTGATAGCCCCTTCTGGAAATAGGCACACCACCTCGCCAGCCTTCAGCAGCTCATTGATCTGTTGCAAAGCCTCTCTGCTCTGACCGCCGGCGATCGGGATGACCCCGAAGAAATCCAGAAACCATCGCAGATACCAACGCTGATAGATCGCATTGTGCATCACGAAACGCACTGGGCGCGGGCAGGCGATCTGGATCATTGCCCAGTCCAGCCAACTGATGTGGTTGCCCAGCATCAGTACGCCCCCCTGCCCGGGCAGATTTTCAAATCCCAGCACCTGAATACGGTAGGTGCTGGCAAAGAGGCGGGCGATGAGATAGCGAACCAGTGATTGTGGCAGCTGCCAGACGGTGTAGAGGGCACCCGCCAGCGCGGTCACGGTAAGCAGATGAAACAGGCTCTTGCTACTGACACCGTTGAGCGCGAAGAACACAGTTAAACCCAGGAAGCTGAGCATCACCACGTTCTGAACCCAGTTATTGCCGGCCAGTACCGTGCCCAGCTCGTGGTCACTGGCGTGGAACTGGATCAGCGCATTCAACGGCACGATGAACATACCACCGGCCATCCCCAGCAGCAGAAAGTCGGCGATTAGCAGGCCCGGTGAGGTAAGTTGTGGCAGGAAAAACAGGGCGATCACCACGCCTAGCGCGCCCAGCGGAATCAGCCCTGTCTCGATATGATGCCTCGAGGCCCGGCTCGCCACCAGAGAGCCGATGATGATGCCGATACCGGAACAGGCCAGCATCCCCTGAATAATCACTGTGTTGGTCTGAGCCAGAGTCTCCTTGGCAAAGGCCGGAAAGGCGGCCAGCACCACTTGGGATATCCCCCAGAACGCAGAGAGCCCGACGATGGAGAGCCAGATGGTCCGGTTCGACAGGATCTTGTTGAGATTGGATTTAAGGTAGTGACCCTTGGTGTACTCTCTCCAGTCAAAACTGAGATCGGCCGCTGCCGTGTCATCGTCCGGCAGCCGCAGGGCAAATATCCACTCTAGCAGGGCGCAGGCTACCAGCACCCAGCCGAGGGGCGCAATCGCCTGCAGTAGTTGCGCCTCATTCGTATAGCTTACTCCGGAAAGTCCGCTCTCAAACAGCAGCGAAAAGATGAAGATGCCGAGAAGGATGGCAACGATGGTGATCGCCTGAACCAGTGCATTGGCAGTGGTGAGTTGCTCTTTACCGGATAGCTTCTTGATATAGCCGTATTTCGCGGGTGAGTAGAAGGCGCTCTGCACCGCCAGCAAAAAGGTCATCCCGAACGAGAGGTAGAACCAGCCGAGATAGTAGGAGAGGGTGATAAGCAGGGTCAGGCCCACAGCGATTGCAGAGCTGTACTTTATAATCCGGGGTTTCGGGTATCGATCTGAGAGGAAACCTGCGGGGCTGAAGAGCAGCACGAATGGCAGCAGAATCAGGCCGTTCACGATCGCCGTCAGGATGATCTGGGTCTGGCCGTCGTAGATCTTGAACACCGTGTTCTGGATCAGAATTTTGTGGCCCAGATCGACGAAGGCATTGAAGAAGATGATCAGTGAAAAGGGGATGAATCCGGTAGTCCTGAAAAGTTTGTCCATGCTTAGTGCTCCCTCTGTTTTTATCTTGGCCAGCTGTTATGCCGACCCTTCTACGATTACCTGAAATGGTTCCAGTTGCAACTCAGTTGTTGGTGAAGCCTGTGAGATAGTTCCCCATCAGTGATTGAGTTAGATCTTGCACCGAGTCCACCCCTGCCACATCCAGGTTGCCGGTGATCGCCAGGATGCAGATGCCATGCACTCCACCCCACAGGGCGCGGGACGCCTGGGTAATCTCCTGTGCCGTGCGGTGTTTGGCCAGTGGTTTCAGTCCCGCCTCCACCAGGGCGAACATACGTGCTACCTTGTCCTGGTACCAATCGGGTGTCCTCTGATCCTTGGTGAAGCGGTGCTCGAAGATCATCTCCCAGCAATGGGGGTCTGCGTCGGCGAAGCGGATGTAGGTGTGTCCCAGCTGCAGCAGGCGTTCCCAAGCATCCTGGTACTGGGCCTGCTCTTCTATCATTTGGCTGTGCAGGTGATCCAACGTACGCCCGTTGACCTGCAGGATGAGGTCGTCCAGGTTGTTGAATACCAGGTAGAGGGTGCCGACGGTATAGCCGATGGCACTTGCTACCTTGCGGGCACTGAGGCCTTTATGGCCCTGCTCTGAGACGATCCCCTCGGCGGCCGTAAGAGCCATCTCCTGGATCTCTTCACGGCTGTGGTCACTACGTCGCGCCATGTTATGCCCTCCTTATTGAAAGTATATTTGGTTATTGAACGGTGTTCAGTGTTGTGCTATAACATAATTGAACATCGTTCATAATGCAAGGCAAGCCCGCGCAACTGCGGATTTTTAAAGCGAAGTAATTGAACGGTGTTTAGTATTTGGTTCCAATCTGGAACAGCCCATGTGTGCTCTTTCAGACCGAACCATACGGTTAAATTGAACAATGTTCATAACTAAGGAGATAGATATGACTACTCAACATCCCATGGGTAAAGTGTGGCGCGGGATCGTCCTTGGCTCGGCGCTTCTGTTGACCACTCTTACTCAGGCTGCAGGCCTGCTGCAACCCAGTGACGGCAGCCTGCCACCACTAGAGATTAAGGATCACCAAGTCGCTGTCGTGATTGAGGACGGCTACGCCATCACCACGGTGGAGCAGGTGTTCCACAACCCCCACGGTGAGGATCTGGAAGCCCACTACTCGTTTCCGGTTCCAGAACACGGCTCGGTAGCGGAGTTTACTCTCTGGATCGATGGCAAGCCGGTGACCGGTGAGGTGTTGGAACGTGAGCAGGCCAAACAGGTCTATGAGGAAGAGAAGGCTGCCGGTCGCGATGCCGGTATTACCGAGAAGGATAGTTACAAGACCTTTGATGTCCGGGTCGCCCCGGTACGTGCCGGGCAGGACACCCGGATACGCCTAGTCTACCTCCAGCCAACACAGGTGGATACCGGCATCGGTCGCTATGTATATCCCTTGGAGGAGGGCGGTGTTGATGAAGAAAAACTGGCGTTCTGGACAGCTAATGAGACGGTGACGCGGCAGTTCAGTTTTGACTTGCAGGTTCGCTCAGCCTACCCGGTGGATGCGGTACGCATGCCGAATCAGCCCCAGGCCCAGGTTAACCAGTTGAGTGAGGGTGAGTGGCGGATTCATCTGGGTAACAGCGCCTCTGGATTGTCCGCTACGGCGAATCCGGAGGAGGGGCAGCCATCTCTTCAGGCACCTGCCAATCCAGCCGGTACAGCTGTTTTTACCCTGGATAAAGATCTGGTGGTCTACTGGCGCCACAAGGCGGGTCTGCCGGGCAGTGTCGACTTGGTGGCCCATAAGCCTCAGGGCAAGGAGCGTGGCACCTTCATGCTGGTAGTGACTCCAGGGGACGACCTGCAGCCAATCAGGGAGGGTAAGGATTGGGTGTTTGTGCTGGACATATCCGGTTCAATGCAGGGCAAGTATGCCACCCTGGCGGATGGGGTAGAGCGGGCTTTGAGAAAGATGCACCCGGAAGATCGTTTCCGTATCGTGCTCTTCAACAAGGGTAGCCGCGAGCTCACCTCGGGTTTTGTCAATGCAACCCCGGAGGCGGTGGCGCGTTACAGTCAGGACGTGGCGGCAATCACGCCCAACCAAGGCACTAACCTGTATGCGGGTCTCGAGCGGGGGCTGAAGTCTCTGGATGCAGACCGTACCAGCGCCCTGGTGCTGGTCACGGATGGAGTGGCTAACGTGGGTGAGACCCATCAGCGCCAGTTCATCGAACTTATCAAGAAGAGAGATGTTCGGCTGTTTACCTTCGTCCTGGGTAACAGTGCCAACCGGCCGCTGCTTAACGTGATGACCAAGGCCTCGAATGGCTTTGCGGTGAGTATCTCCAACAGTGACGATATCGTCGGCCAGTTGCTGTCGGCGACCGCCAAGGTGAATCATCAAGCCCTGCACGGCATCAAGCTCAAGATCAAAGGGGTCAAGACCGCCGATCTCACGCCGCAACAGATCGGCAGCCTCTACCATGGCCGGCAACTGGTGCTGTTCGGTCACTACTGGGGTGACGGCATGGCGGATGTGAAGCTCTCGGGCCGTATCTCCGGCCAGCCGAAAGAGTACCAGACCCGCTTTGAGTTTCCTGCGGTGGCCAGTGACAACCCGGAGATCGAACGTCTCTGGGCCTATGCCAGGATCGAAGATGCGACCGAAGAGATCAACGACTTTGGAGAAAAGTCGGATCTGAAGCAAGCGATCACTGATCTGGGCGTCGAGTACAGTCTGGTGACCGATTACACTGCCATGGTGGTGGTAAGGGATGAGGTGTTTGAGCAGCGCGGGATCAAGCGCAATAACCAGAAGCGTCTCGCAGTTGAGCATGCGGCGCAGCAACAACGTGCCAGCCGCGCCGCGCCGTCACGGCGTGTAGACACCCAGCAGCCGATGTACAAATCCAGTCGCCCCAGCCACAGCGGTGGTGGTGCTCTGGATGCATGGAGCTTGCTGCTTCTTCTGCCCATTGTCTGGCTCACGCTACGCCAGCGCAGAGCGGTAGAGGTTAGCTAGTGGTCTTGTCTCTGCAATCCGGAAGGAGTCGTGGCGGCCTGGTGCTGCCATGGCGCACCCTTCTACTCACTACCCTGGCCCTGGCCGGTTACCTGATCCTGGGTGCTGCGCCTGAGGCCTGGGTGTTCGACCGTGCGGCGGTCGGCCAGGGCGAGTACTGGCGGTTGGTCACCGGGCACTGGGTACACAGTGATCTCGATCACGCGGTCTGGGATATTGGTGCCTTGGCGGTTATCGGGGCGCTACTTGAACCGCGACTACAGAGCGATCTGCTGTTGGCACTGGCCATCGGAACCCTTGGTGTCGATCTCTGGCTCTGGTGGGGTGATCCGACGCTTCACTATTACTGTGGTCTTTCCGGGATATTGAACAGCCTGCTGGCTGTTGGTCTGATCCAGCTCTGGCGTGATCTGCGCCATCCGCTTGTTTGGCTTACCGGTCTGGGTGCTGTGGTGAAGATCATCCTGGAGATTAGCAGTGGTCAGGCGATATTGACCCAGACCGCGTGGTCCAGTGTACCCGAGGTGCATGGGGTGGGATTTCTGTGTGGTCTGGTGGCGGCAGTTATTATTGCAGTTATGACGACCAACTCGACACCAAGGGGCGGGGATTTGAATAACAATTGGCCCTCCTGTGTATCGTTGGTGAACAGATAGCTGAATGGTTGTACCTGCCAGCCCTGTTATCCGAACAGGATGAGCGGTTTCACACAACGGTTAACACGGTTTTCCTTACATGTTTTTCCCCAACATTATTTGTTTGCGGAGTCAAATGAGTATTTGTGGCAGAAATCCATGTAGAAGCGAAACCATTTTTTATAGTATTGGTGGAGCTCAGAAGCGATGGAGT